>JAQGHS010000790.1 GCA_028291605.1 Planctomycetaceae bacterium
CCGATAAAACTGCTCACGGAAGCGGGATGCGGGATAGAACGTGGGCATGTCGTCATAGCCGCGTTGCACGTGCCAACCCATCAGATTCTCTCCACCGGGAGACGCCGCGTAATAGCCCTGCGGAGTCCACGCAATCCATTCATCACCGGCAAAGAAGAGGGACAGCGTGTGTTCGTAACGATCGAGGTTCCAGATCTGCAGAGTCTCGTCGTCGCTACCCGTCAACAGGTGCCGCTGGTCGGGCGAGGGAGTCACGGCCCAGACGGCATCCAAGTGGCCGGGCAGCCGATAGATGGGACGCCCCGTCAGAATGTCGAACACAATCAGATTCTGATCGCAACCAATCGCGGCGCGATTCCCCGACAGCAACGTGCGAGAACGAATCGTGATCTTGGGATCGTAGTACTGCGAGAGCTGATATCCATTTTGAAATACGGTCGCCCGTTGAAAGGACGTCCGATTGATGATCAATCCACCCCATTGAGTCTGTGCCCGCAGAAAATTCCCTCCCGGCGGCGGCCCATATTCCAATCGATCGAGCCGGAACGATGCATAGAGCGGATTCGTCGCATGCAACGAAGACCCAGGCAGGTGACTATACCCCCAGCCGACCGTATGCCCATCCATGCCCCATCCGGTCGCATAAATCGTATTCCCCTCACTACGGAGCCGAGCCGCGAGCCGCCCCGTATCAGTCTCCCAGACGCAGATGTGGTCATCGCAATCCCCCATGATGGCATAGCGGCCGTCGGGCGAGAACGCACTGCATAGAACCGTATCCAGATGTCCGGGATAGGTGGCGAGGATCGCCCCGTCGACCACTCGAACCAGCGCCCCGCCCAGGACATTGGTTTGCCCGCCGCCGAATCCGTACAGCAACTTCGAGCTGTCCGGAGAAAACGCCACCGTTTCGATCGCGTGTCTCGCAGCCACGAGGTTTCTCTGCAGGCGCCCCTCGGAGTCCCACAGCTTCACCCAGTCGTCACCGCCACCCGTCGCCACCCATTTCCCATCGGGACTCCAGGCGACTCCGTGTACCTTCCATCCCCCATGAGCGACCACCGCCACAGACGTCCCCGCGGACAGCGACCAAAAGCGGCAGGCACCATCCCACGAAGCCGTCACCAGCCGATTGCTATCAGGGCTCCACGCGAGGCTCTCGATCCGCGCCGAGTGCCCCTGTAACGCGTACGGCAATGACCAGTCCGCGGTGCTCCAGACCCTCAATATGCCGTCGGTCCCTGCGGCCGCCAGCCACCTGCCATCCGGCGAGAACGCGACATCCTGCACCGGCAACGTATTGCCATGCAGTCGACGAACCAGTTTGCCCGCTGGCAACGAGATCAGCAGCACGGTGTGGTCGGTGGTCCCCTCAGGGGCAGTGAATCCACTTACCGCGAGTAACTTGCCATCCGGTGAGATCGATGCCGAGTAGAGTTCGCCCACCTGTCCCCTCCCAATCGGCGGACGCAGCGTTCGCAGGGAGGCAAAGTTGCGCAGATCCCAGAAGCGGATCGTCTTGTCATGCGAGACCGAAATCATCTGTGACCGCTGGCGGTCCATGATCACTCGCGTCACATGCCCGTTATGACCACTGGTCTCCAATCCAAGCATGGTTTCGACCGCGACTGAGTCATCGGCGAAGAGGCCACCGGTGGGAAAAAGCCACATGCACTGCAGCCACGCCAGAGAGAGGACGGTTACAGTTCGAGGAACCCGTACTGTCATGATTTCACCCATGGGCTGATGCTTCCGCCAGCATGCGATCCACAGTACATCGTACTCATCCGGATACTGTCAATCTGCGATCCCGACATTACAAATTCGGAATGAAAGTCGTTGATCGCTCCGCGATCGAAACGCGGTCGCAGTATCGGGGTGGAATAACATTCGAGGAACGGGCGCAACGCGACAGCGTCCAGGTCAGCGCGTCTGGGGAAGTCAATTTCGCACAACGCCACAACCGTGGGCTGGCGCCCGGCGACTGAAGTTCGGAGGAGCGCTTGTCAGTCACTACTTCGAATGCGTTTCGATCGCGGAGCGATCAACGACTTTCATTGCCAATACCCTCCACCGCCAATCCCGCTATGATTTATCATGGCCGGCACACATAGTCCTCAAGAGGTTGTCCGACGAGAATATGTTCCGATTCCAACACCCAGGAGTGCGCGTCATCGCGTTGTTCGAAGCCGCCAAGGCTGCCGTGGTCCTGCTCGCCGGATTCGGCTGCCTGGCATTGCTGCACCGCGACGCCCGCCACATCGCCACCCAGCTCATTAAACACTGCCACCTCAATCCCGCACATCACTACCCGCAAATCTTCATCGACGCCGCCTCCAAGGTCACCGACACCCATCTCTGGCTGCTGGCGAGTCTCGCCCTGGCCTACGCCGTCATCCGCGGAGCCGAAGCCTACGGCCTGTGGTACGAACAGCGCTGGGCCGAGTGGCTCGCTCTGCTCAGCGGAATGATCTATCTGCCGATCGAGTTCTACGAACTCTGCCACGGGGTCAGTTGGATGAAAGTCTGCGCGGTGGTGATCAACTTTCTGATTATCATTTACATGGCCTATCGGCTCCGCCGCCAGCATCAAACTGCTGGACAAAACTGAACAAGACAATTCTCACTGGCGACGCCTCCCCCATGATATGCTACAATGTTGATCGGTCCCGCCGACAGCGCCACACTGGCATTCGCAGCGAATCAGCCAAAAGTCCCGCCCGCAGGAGCACTCAGTCATGTTCCCCACCGAACTATTATCGCGCCGCCAGGCGTTGAGCCGCACGGCTGTCGGTTTTGGGTCGCTGGCTTTAGCCTCACTGCTGGCCGATAACGCCCAGGCCGCTCCCGCGATCGTCGACCCGCTGGCCCCCAAGGCCCCGCACTTTCCCGCCCGGGCCAAACGCGTCATCTTCCTCTTCATGAAGGGGGGCCCGTCGCACCTCGACACGTTCGACCCCAAGCCCATGCTGGACCGCGACGATGGCAAGCCCCTCCCTTTTGCGAAGCCACGCGTCCAATTTGCTCCGACCGGTAATCTTTTAAAATCCCCCTGGAAGTTCCAGCAGCACGGCGAAAGTGGATCTTGGGTCAGCGAGCTCTTCCCGCACTTCTCGAAATGCGTGGATGATGCCTGCTTCATCCACTCGGTCCACGGGACCAACCCCGCTCACGGTGGAGCCCTGTTGAAACTCCACACCGGCAGCGACAATTTTGTCAGACCGAGTATGGGCTCCTGGGTGACGTACGGCCTCGGGACCGAAAACAAAGATCTGCCCGCGTTCATCACGATCTGCCCGACACTCGCCCACGGCGGCATCAACAATTGGAGCTCCGCGTTCCTGCCCGCCGTCTACCAGGGCATGCCGCTAGGCAATGCCAGCGTGCCGTCCGATAAAGCTCAGGTCCGCTACATCGCCAATGCCAACCTGCCGCGAGATGTGCAACGCCTGCTGCTTGATCGCCTCCGCACCATGAACATCCAGCATCAAGCCCAAAGCGGTCCCGAACCGGCCCTCGAAGCTCGCATCAACTCTTTCGAGCTGGCCTTTCGGATGCAGACCGAAATGCCGCAAGTCGAAAACATCGCCGACGAATCGCTGGAGACGCAAAAACTCTACGGCATGGACGATCCGATCACTGCCAACTTCGGCCGGATGTGCCTCATGGCCCGCCGCTTCGCCGAACGTGGCGTTCGCTTCATCCAGGTCACTCACAGTGATGGCAACGTCCAGTGGGACCAGCACGGCAACCTGAAAGCCGGTCACGAGAAAAACGCCCGCGAAGTCGACCGCCCCATTGCCGGCCTCATGCAAGACCTCAAGGCCCGCGGCCTATTAGAAGACACGCTAGTCTGGTGGGGCGGCGAATTCGGCCGCACGCCAACGGTCGAAGGGGGCAGCAACGGCCGCGACCACAACCCGGAAGGTTTTACGATGTGGCTAGCAGGCGGCGGTACCAAGCCAGGCTACCACCACGGAGCCACCGACGATTACGGCTACTACGCCGCCCAAGACAAGGTCCACATCCACGACCTGCACGCCACAATCCTACACCTGCTAGGCTTGAATCACGAAAAGCTAACCTACCGTTACGCCGGCCGAGATTTCCGCCTGACCGACGTCGAAGGCAACGTCGTCCACCAGATCATGAAGGATTTGAAAGGCGAGCGTCCGGCGTAAGCCGGATGGTTGTTAGCGACGTGGAATAACCCCCAGGCACAAACAAACATTCGACAGGCGAGCCGGGGGCCGTAAGGCCCCGGACAATTGGTTTCGATTTTAAGAAGAGTTATTAGCCACAGAAGAACACAGAAGGACACGGAAGAATACAGAAAGCGACCTAATCTATTCTTCCTAATTCCGTGTTTGTCTGTGTCATTCTGTGGCTAAAAAAACTGGTAATATCAGTCAGTGACTAACAACCATCCGCCCCGTAATAATTTAACGGCGCCGGACGCTCGCCTCATACATCCATCCGTTGCGTACCAGGAGCCGACTCCTCGATGCCCACTAAGAACTTCCTCTTCGTCGCCGCCGCGATCCTCTGCTTACCCCATTCCGCCAGCGCGGAAGACATCAGCTTCAACCGCGACGTCCGCCCAATCCTGTCGGAGTACTGTTTCGCCTGCCACGGCTTCGACGCCAAGCAGCGCAAGGCCGATCTCCGTCTCGACGTCGCCGAGGGTGCCTACGCCGAACGAGACGGCGACACGCCCCTCAAACCCGGCAATCTCATGGAGAGCGAACTCTGGCTGCGGGTCATCTCCGACAATCCCGAAGAGATCATGCCTCCCCCCGCGACGAAGAAAAAGCTCACCCCTGAGCACAAGGAAATCCTCCGCAAATGGATCGAGCAAGGGGCGAAATACCAGAAGCACTGGGCGTTCGAAGTCCCCGTGAAGCCCGCCGAGCCAACTGTGAAGAATATGGCATGGGCGAGAAATCCCGTTGACCGCTTTATCCTCGCTCGCCTGGAAAAAGCCAACCTGACTCCGCGTCCCGAAGCCAATCGCTCGACACTGATCCGTCGAGTCGCCTTCGCCCTGACCGGCCTCCCTCCGACCCCAACTGAGGTCGCAGAATATGAAGCCGATCAGACGCCACAAGCCTACGAGAATATGGTCGACCGCTACCTGAAGTCGCCGCGCTACGGTGAGGAGATGGCTCGCTCCTGGCTGGACATCGCCCGCTATGCCGACACGCACGGGATGCATCTCGATAACGAACGTTCGATGTGGGCCTATCGCGACTGGGTGATTAAATCCTTCAACGACAACAAGCCGTTCGATCAATTCACCATCGAACAACTCGCCGGTGACTTACTCCCCAATCCGACCAAGGACCAATTGGTCGCGACCGGCTTCAATCGCTGCAACGTGACCACCAGCGAAGGGGGCTCGATCGAAGCCGAGTTCACCTATCGCTACGCCGTCGACCGCACCAGCACGATGATTGAATCGTGGATGGGCCTCACTGGCGGCTGTGCGGTGTGCCACGATCACAAGTTCGATCCGATCTCGCAGCGCGAGTTCTATTCGCTCTACTCGTTCTTCTATTCGGCCGCCGATCCCGCGATGGATAAGAACGCGACGACCACCGACCCGTTCTACAAGCTGTTCACCGACGAGACGACCGCGGCCTTGACCAAAGCTCAAGCCGAAGAAGCCGAGGCCAAACGCCTGCTGGAAGAAGTGGTGAGCAAAGTCGAATACCAAGACCCGTCAACTCAGCAACCAGCCCCCGAGCGTCGCGCCGTCGAAGAAGTCTGGCTGGATGACCTCGTCCCGATGGGAGCCAAGGCCACTTGCACATCCCGCAATGCGTCCCTCTGGTCGACCGCTTCGGAAGTCGAACCCAAGCTCGGCAGCCGAGCACTCAAGCAAATCGGTGCCGCGAATTATCAAGATAAGTTCGAGACCCCCACTCAACCCCTCCGCATCCCAGAAGCCGCCAAGGTATCCGTCTGGGTGCGACTCGACACGCTGGAAACGCCCGATGCCATCATGGTGGAACTCGGTTCCGCCGCAGGCGCCCGCAAGGCCATCTGGGGCGATCCCCAACGCTTCTCGGCTACTCGCATGGACAAGAACTGGCTGGGCGAACTCCCCGCCGCCGGTACATGGACCCGTCTTGAGATTCCGCTAGAAAAGCTGGACATCAAGCCGGGTGAAGAAATCCGCAGCATCGCCCTGGCACAATTCGGTGGTATTACCTGGTGGGACGGCCTGACCGTGACGGGCGAAAGCACCCCGGCCACTGACCTCC
>JAQGHS010000802.1 GCA_028291605.1 Planctomycetaceae bacterium
TTTGATGCCTCCGGCGGACGCCGAGCTAAAGCTCGTGTTACGCTCGGCGGGAGCCTCGCCCTCCCATTCGCCACGGCTGTTCAACGACACTCACCGAGTCGGCCTGAATCCCAATACGACGTACTCAAATATCGAGTGCCCGCTCCGTTCTTTCCGCATCCGTTCCGCACACTTTACGAGTCCTTCTTTTGCGGCATACTTGGTTCCAAACGTCGCATCTCCCCACGTCAACTGAATGATGACGACACTCTTCGGAGGCGGCAGCGTCTTGAACCAGTCGAACAGCCGGCGATCAAACTCGGCGGGACTCTCCGCCCGAAACGATGTCGCAGCGGTCGGCGGGACGCTCACACGTAGCACACTGCTATCGTCGATATGAATCTGCCAGACATCACACGTCCGGCGGAGTTCCGACAGCGTCGCGAGCTGATGCACGACGTCGGCAGCTTTGGGCGACGGCAGCCCCGCCAGCAACTTGCGCAGGCGGTTGACCTCTTCCTCTGACTTGCTGTTCAATGCCTTGCGAATCGTCTCTTCCGGAAGCTTCAACATCTCAGCGGCCAGTTTCGACACCTGATCACGATCGCCCAGCGCGGTCTTCAACGAGACACTCAACGACAGTCGTTCGCGCTCGATCTCACCTTGCAGACGCGCTAACTCAGCCCGGTCCGCGGCCAATTGTGCGGCTGACGTGGCGACGGCCTTCTCGGCTTCCTCGGTGCGAACGGCCTGCTTCTTCGACACTTCCTGAATCTGCATGAACTGAGCGAACAGCACGATCAACAGCAGATCGAGCAGCGGAATCAACTGCAGCGTAATCCGACGGCGTGCGCGGCTCATGCACTTTCGCCCCCCGTCGCTGCAGGCGTGGCGAGGACACGCTTGATCCGGAACATGGTCTCACGCACCAGGCGGCGATCTTCGGAGAGTCGATCGAACGACGTTTCCATCAGACTATTGAGAGCCATCAGGGTGATGGCCGCACTCAGCCCGGCAAACGTGGCCCAGATGGATTCCCCAAACCGGGTGACCAGCAGTTGCACGGCATTAGCACCCGGTTCGCCGCGCAACACGACGCCAATCGCGATGATCGTTCCCAGGATGCCCGCGATGGGATAGGCCTCGATCATGGTCCGACAGAAATTGTAGCCGGTCTCAAAGCCCATCGACTGCAGATAGGTCCGCTTCTCGTCGAGGATATGAATTCGCTGCGATAACCCAACCCGGTCGGCTTTGCGATCGGGCTTTTCCAGGACCTCGTTGATGTCGGCGAGGAACGCCTCAATCTGATCGCACAAGTGACTGTTGCGATCCAGCACGCTACGGAACCGGACATCTCGCGTGAACGAATCCAGTGCCGAAGCAATGTTGCGGATGTCGCGTCGGTACCAACCCCACAACATAAAGAAGTAGACGAGATGGATGACGAACAAGATGGCAATCGCCGGTGCCGCGAGTCGCGATACCGTCGAGAGAATCAGAGTGAGCTGATCCGCTGGAATAATGGGCAGTTGAGCAATGATTGGGTACTGCACGTACATCGTCACCCATCCTGTTTTTGAACTGCCGTGGCTAGATGTCGGCCCTAAGTGGGAGTACCCCTTCGGGCAATGCTGTGAATGTCATTTCGACGTCATGGGAGGGTGAGGCTCCCGCCGAACCGCAAGCGTTTATCGGGCCTCGCCAGAATATGCGGTTCGGCAGGAGCCTCACCCTCCCATCAACTCGAATCACGAACTGGATCTTACTTCTTCGCTAATCTTTGACAATATTCCTTCACGGTGCGTCCTCTCGGAGGACACATCGCTCACACATTGACCGCGATCAAGTCACCTCAGTTACTTCCGCAACAATGCCAGGATCTCATTAACGACATCGCTAATCTTGATTCGCCGTTGCTCCAGCGAATCACGATCGCGAATCGTCACCGTCTGAGTTTCCAGCGTATCACCATCAACCGTGAGGCAGTACGGCGTTCCGATTTCGTCCTGTCGACGATACCGGCGGCCAATTGCACCTTGCTGATCGAATGCCGTCGCAATGCCGGCCGCCTTCAGCTCGCGATAGATATCGGCCGCGATTTCGGGCATCCCCTGCTTCTTGATCAACGGGAAGACCGCCACTTTGATCGGAGCCAATCTCGGATGCAATCGCAACACGATGCGGGTCTGCATTTCACCCTTCTCGTCGGGCTGCTGATCTTCGTGATAGGCTTCGCACAGGAACGCCAATGTCGTCCGGTCCGCCCCCGCAGCCGGTTCGATCACGTGCGGCGTGAAGCGTTCGCGGGTCTGATCGTCGAAGTAAGTCAGATCCTTGCCGCTCCCACGGTACTTGGGCACGCCGTCCGCATTCAGTTCGACTTCGAGGCCATCTGGCCCCTTACGCAGCTTGCCTTCCATATGCGACCGCAGGTCGAAGTCACCGCGATGGGCCACCCCTTCCAATTCGCCATAGGAACCAGGCTCGCAGAACGGGAACGCATATTCGATGTCAGCCGTGCCCACTGAATAGTGAGCCAATTCTTCCTGCGTATGATCTCGCAGAATCAGCTTATCCGACTTGATGCCCAGATTAAGATACCAGTTGTATCTGCGTTGGCGCCAGTACTGATACCACTGCGGCGACTCAGCTGGATGGCAGAAGAACTCCATCTCCATCTGTTCGAATTCACGCGACCGGAACGTGAAGTTCCGCGGCGTGATCTCGTTCCGGAAGCTTTTGCCGACCTGAGCAATTCCAAACGGAAACTTCACGCGGCTGCTGTCGAGCACGTTCTTAAAATTGACGAACATGCCCTGAGCCGTCTCGGGACGCAGGAAGGCAGTCCCCTCATCGCCGGCGAGGGCTCCGATGGTCGTCTTAAACATCAAATTGAATTCGCGCGGCTCAGTCAGAGTGCCGACTTCCTTCGCATCGGGAGCCAGCACGCTGGCCAATGCGTCAGAATCAGTGATCGGCCGCAAGCCTTCGAGTGGCGTCTCAGGAGTATAGGGCTGAGTGATCGTCATTCCGGCCAACGCGTACGGCAATCCGCCATGCGAGCCAGTTCCCCAGGTAATCTGCTCGGCTTGGTTCTTACGCAGATTGAAGTGATCGAGTCCCCGCTGTTGCACGTGCGCGAGTCCATCATCTCCCGACTGATCGGTGGTGATAAAAACACGCTTGTCGCGGAATGAGGCCCAGCGGCCCTTGAGATGGTCGAATCGGTAGCGCTTCTTCGTCTCACGGCAATCGGCCATATAGTCATGGAACAGATCGTAGTGGCCCGAGCACTTCCAAACCTGCGGGTGCATCACGAGCGATGTGTCGATGCCGACCATGGAGAACGTCTGCGGAGCTCCGGCGGGAACGGCCAGTTCGTCGTGCATGGTGATCATGTCACGCCACCAGGCCTCTTTGACGTTGCGTTTCAGCTCGACACCCAGTGGCCCGTAGTCCCAGAATCCGTTTAAGCCTCCGTAAATCTCGGAAGACTGAAACATGAATCCTCGCCGCTTACACAGCGAGACCAACTTCTCCATCGTATTTTCCATGACGACCGCGCTGCCTTCGCTTCAATTAGGGCTTCAGTTGGGGCCGGCAGTGGTGTGTGCCGGCGGGGATCGAAAAACTTCTCTAAGCTGTCGCCGAAATGCTCGACGCAGCTACAACTTACTCCATTTTGGAGACATTCCAGACGGGGATGTTCGAGTTCCCGCCGAGAATTGTCAAGACCGATACCGGAACGCCTTGTGAGATATGAAGTTCTGGCGAACCTATGAAAAGCCTAACAGCCCGGTGCATTGAAGCACCGGGCTGTTAAACATGGGATCGACTGGCTGACTGCTTTGAGGAGCGGAAGACTGCCTCCTCACACACAAAAGCTCGCGTTGCTTAGGGCTGCTTGGTTTCCCACCTGACCCGGTTCACAAGGGCCCCTTGTGCTCGGAGGCAGACTTTCGATCCTCTTATGACAAATCGTCACCAGAAAGCCAGCCAGACGAGGTATTATGAACGCTTTTTCCAGTTGGTCAAGGAACATTCGTAAGTTTATCCCGTAGGATAGGCATCCTGCCTGTCCGTCACGACGGGTTCGGCTGGGCCTCATTTTTCTGACGGACAGGCAGGATGCCTATCCTACGAACACAGACTGACTATAATCGAGCTCTACAGATCGAGCGAACCTCTGCGTGCGGCAATTGTTCTAGTGGATTTTTGGGAGTAGCAGACCGAGGATGGCCAAGGATTTCTTAAAAGACACGAAGGATTTTTACGACGTGATCGTCATTGGCAGCGGCTTGGCCGGCCTGACGTCAGCGAATATCCTGGCCCGCAATGGCCATTCCGTCCTGTTGCTTGAGCACCATTACCAGCTCGGCGGCATGGCCACCTGGTTCAAACGCCAGAACGGCCACATTTTTGATATCTCCCTGCATGGCTTCCCCATCGGGATGATCAAGAGCTGCCGCAAGTACTGGACGACGGAAATCGCCGATTCCATCGTGCAATTGAAAGGGATCCGGTTCGAGAATCCGCAATTCTCGCTGCGAACCTCATTCAATCGCGAAGACTTCACCCGCCTGCTGATCGAAAAATTCGGCATCAGCCAGGAGACCGTCACAAAGTTCTTCGATGCTGCCCGCAGCATGAATTTCTTCGACGACCAGTCAAAAACGACTCGTCAATTGTTCGAGGAATTCTTCCCCGGCCGGGACGATGTCGTCCGGCTGTTGATGGAACCCATCACCTACGCCAATGGTTCCACCCTCGACGACCCCGCGATCACTTACGGCATCGTCTTCTCCAACTTCATGAGCAAAGGTGTCTTCACGTTTGAAGGGGGCACCGATCACCTCGTCAAGCTGATGAAGGCCGAAATGGAGAAGAACGGCGTCGACATCCGAATTCGGTCGCTCGTCGAGAAGATCGAAATCAGCCCCGATCGCAAGGTGACCGGAGTCGTGGTCAACGGCAAGCGAATCGGCTGCCGGACCGTGATTTCCAATGCCAACCTCAAGACAACGATTTTCCAACTGGCGGGCGAACAGCACTTCGACCGCAAGTTCATCGAAGATTCTCAAGCCGTCCGATTGAACAACAGCAGTTGCCAGGTCTATATGGCTTTGAAGCCGGGCCTGGAATTCGACGACCTCGGCGACCTGCTGTTCCATTCGGAACACCGCGGATTTGACGCCGAGGCGCTCTGCAGCCGGCACATCAGCAGCCGCACGTTCTCGTTCTATTATCCCCGGACTCGGCCGGGCAGCGATCGCTACATGATCGTGTCGTCGACCAATGCCCTTTACAAGGACTGGGGACCTCTCTCTGAACCAGATTATGAAGCGTCCAAGAATGACTTGATCGAATCGACGCTGAAATGTCTGGAGCAGCACTACATTCCCGACATTCGAGCCAAGCTCGACCACGTGGAAGCCTCGACCCCACGGACCTTCGAGCACTACACGCGGCACCAGCAGGGAGCCTCGTACGGTACCAAGTTCGAAGGCCTGGGCATCAGCCGGGCACTCCCCGAACAAGTCAACTGCCTGTTCCATTCAGGGTCAGTGGGCATCATCATGTCGGTCTGGCTGGGCGCGGAGAACTACGGCGTCATCGTCGCGAAGGACGCGGATAATC
>JAQGHS010000819.1 GCA_028291605.1 Planctomycetaceae bacterium
GCAGCGGCCCGAACAACAACAACAGTACGGGCAGCATGACGGTGGCCGGCATTACCACCCAGGTCATCGTCGAATCGATGCTGCGAGATGAGCCCGACGAGAACCCGGATGGATCGCCCAATTGCTGTGGCCAACCAGTGCAGAACGAATCTCTCGACCGCGGGCTGAAATGGCTGGAACGCAGCTTTGCCGTGGGGCACAATCCTGGCGGCGGTGGTGGCGGGACACTTTATTATCTGTACGGTCTGGAACGTGCCGGTCGGCTTAGTGGCCGTCGCTTTTTCGGCTCGCATGATTGGTATCGCGAAGGAGCAGAATTCCTGATTCGCATGCAGTCGCCCCGCGACGGCAGCTGGCGCGGCCAGGGGCACGGCGAATCGGATGAAGTGGTCTCGACGTGCTTTGCACTGCTGTTCTTGTCGAAGGGCCTGGCTCCCGTTCTGATCAATAAGCTGCAGTACGAATCGGAAGGGGCTGACGAAAAGAACGATCAACACTGGAATCGACATCGACACGACATCCGCAATCTGACCGACTTGATCACGGGCTTGCCCGGCTGGCCGAAGCTGGTGACGTGGCAACAGCTGGATATGCGGGTCGTGGCTCAACGTGGCGGGTTGGAAGATTTGATGCTGTCGCCGATCCTGTATATCAGCGGTGATAAGGCCCCCAAATTCAGTCCGGCGGAGATCAGCCTGCTGCGGCAGTACGCGCTCAACGGCGGTTTTATTCTGGGTGTGGCGACTTGCACCAAGACCGATTTTGACCAGGGATTCCGCGAGATCGTCAAGCAGATGTATCCCGATGGCGAGAGTCAGTTAAAACGTTTGACCGCCGAGCATCCCGTCTTTCGCAGCGAGTATCTGATCGACCCGGAATCGACCGAATTGTGGGGCGTCGATGTTGGCTGCCGGACCAGCATTATGTATTCGCCGCACGACCTGGCTTGTCTGTGGAACAAGTGGAGTATCGTCGAACCGCAGAAACGTTCGCCGCAGATGAAGGCGATGATCACCAAATCAACCCGGGTCGGGATCAACGTAGTTGCCTATGCCACGGGCCGTGAGCCCCCCAGTTCGATCGCCGATCATCAACTGGTCAACGTCGCTGCTGCTAATGACGAACTGGAACGTGGCTTCCTGCAGGTGGCCAAGCTGCGGCATACCGGCGGTTGGGACGCGGCCCCGAATGCGGTGCGGAACCTGCTCGTGGCGTTGAATTCGTATGCCGGCGTGACGGCCAATACGAAGGTGAAGAACATCACGCCGGTTGACGAATCGCTGAAGAATTATCCGCTGGTATATATGCACGGCCGGAATGCCTTCAACTTCAACAAACAGGAGCAGGAGCGTTTGCGAACCCAGATCAATCGCGGTGCGATGTTGTTTGCCGATTCCTGCTGTGCCTCGCCCCAATTCGACAAGAGTTTTCGAGATCTGATGGTGCAGATGTTTCCCGATCACAAGTTGACCCGGATTCCAGCCAACCATGAACTGTTTACGTCGAAGGTCGCCCACGACCTCAGTAATGTGCGGCGGCGCGAGCCCAACGGTGGCGAACCAGGGAAACCGTTTAAGCCCACAACCGTGGTCGGCGAACCCGTCCTGGAAGGGATTGAAATCGACGGTCGCTATGTCGTGATCTACAGCAAATACGATTTGAGCTGCGCTCTGGAACGCCAGGCTTCGGCGGCGTGTGCCGGGTATCTTTCCGAAGATGCGGTGAAGATCGCGGTCAATGTGGTGATGTATTCGATTTTGCGATGACGTGCCTACAAAACGAGATGGCTTTAGATCTACCCTCAAGTGCAGTCGAGACGATAACAGTATGTTTGGCAGTTTGATCGGTCAGAAGGCCGTGGTGACCGGTGCTTCAAGCGGTATCGGGCGAGCGATCGCTTTGGAGTTTGCTCACGCGGGAGCGGATGTCGTCGTGCATGCGAACCGCAGTCGCGAGCAGGCGGAACTCGTGGCCGAGGAAGTTCGGGAACTGGGATGTGCAGCCCACGTGCTGCTGGCCGATCTCAGTGATCCGACACAGCTTTTCGCATTTCAGCAGGCTGCATGGGAGACGGTTCACTCAGTCGATATCTGGGTCAACAATGCCGGTGCAGACTTATTGACCGGGCCGGCTGCGGATTGGGATTATTCGCAGAAGCTGCAGCGTTTGCTGGACGTCGATGTGCGCAGCGGGGTGTTGCTCTCGCATGAAGTCGGCCAGCGGATGAAGCATGCGGGCCGCGGGGTGATTCTCAATATCGGCTGGGATCAAGCCGATCGCGGGATGGAAGGGAATAGCGGAGAACTATTTTCTGCTGCCAAAAATGCGATCATGGGATTTACGCGATCTCTTGCCGTCAGCCTGGCGCCGGAAGTCCGCGTGAATTGCATTGCCCCGGGTTGGATTCGAACTGCGTGGGGGGACGGCGCGAGCGATACCTGGCAGTCTCGCGTGCTGCGTGAAACACCCCTGCAACGTTGGGGATTACCCGAAGATATCGCCAAGCTAGCCCGCTTTCTGGCGAGTCCCGATGCCAGCTACTTGACCGGGCAAGTGATCAACGCCAACGGCGGAGCGATCCGCTAAATTTGGACTGCGGTGATGAATCACCGCAGTCCAAATTTTCTTATGGCTGACCCCAGTAGGTCGGCAGATCGATCAACCGGAAATCAGGATCCTCCAGCTCTGCCCTGGCGAACCGGCCGAACCGTCGTTCCGCGGTGGACCAGGGAGTCAGCTTCAGCCGGACTTGCTGCCCGGCTTTCCATCCGGCCATCGTCGTCAACTTCCGATCTTGCATGCCCCACACATACACCACGATCTCCGCGGGGATTTTTTGAATGCCGACCGACCGCACCGATTGGAGATGCAACGGGATCAGGGCCTCACGATACGGCAAACTGGCAGGATTTGGCAGGTGCCCCGCTTGAACAATGAGCCCCTCGGCAATTACTTCGGCAGTCTGAGGTTGCTGAACCGGAGACGACTTGAATGGACGAGGTAATGGCAATATCTGCCAGTCGCCAAACGTCAGCTCACGCTCCGCAAACTGCCAGATGACGAGCTTCTTACCTGCCAACCTGTCTGGGCCAGGCTGCTGCAATTGACGCAGAAGTTCTCGACGCGCGGCCAATGCTCCACCGGCATTCAACGCAATGCGATCGATGGGCTGACGGAGTGCCAGACTGAGGTGCTCCGCGAATCCCGCCGACGTTCCCCAGCCGAGTTCCGACTGGGAATAGATGTTCGTGAAGCTATCTCCCAGCAGCACAATTTCTGCGGGTGGGTCGGGGCTCCATTCGGAATGATCGAGGTTTCTGACTTGAGTGATCGCGCACGATTCCGGTGCGATGACTTGAGTCGTCGTGTTGCCTCCCAGCAGCCGCGCGGTATCGCCTACGTTTTCCCAGGAGACTTTTTTTGTTTCGTACAAGGTCGGCTGGCGTGCCCCAGACTGAACCATGGGATGCACCTTTTGCGCAACCAACTCAGCAGTGAGTCGAACTCCTTCAGGAGTCCAATGCGAATCCGTTTTCAGATATTTGGATTGATACTGTTCGCTCCCCGGACGATCCATTAGCACGACTGTCGGATCACACAACTCGATCTGGCTCTGACTGAGTTCCGAGACGAACTGTCCAAAGCTGGCATTATGAAGGGGCATGTTGTCCTGGGTTCTTCGATGATTCGCCCCCAGCAAGGCTCCCTTCGAGGGAATCGGGACGATGATCAATTTGATCCCACGTGCGTGCAGATCCGCGGCGAATTGCCTGATCGCCGGCAGTGGATTTGTCGTCCGGAATGTCGTTGCAATTCCAGGGCGAATGCGATGTGGCTCGAGGAAACCCGGGCCGGTCAGCGCTTCGACATCAGGACGAAAAAACAACCAGCCGCCGGACCCCACGACCACTTGCTCATTGCCGCTACGCAGCGGACCAGTGAGGCCCGCCTGCAGCCAGGCTCGAGGGCGACCGATCGGCCATGCCGATTCGGTCACATGTGATTCATAATTGCGAAATTCCTCACAGAGTTGCTGATTCGCAGCCATGATCCGCTGGTACGTAGAATCCTTGGGATTGCCCCCAGCCGCGAGGACCCGCGGGACTGCGGGCAACAGTCGGAGCACCGCGGGCCACTCACGAGGTTGCGAATAAATCTCACTTGCCAACTGAATGGCCGGCAAAGAAAAAATGATCGCCAGAAAGACGCCGCTCGTTGCGAGCGCTAATCTTGGATTGCAGGTAGAAGATTCAGTCAGCTTAGAGCTCATGAGATCGTATCGGTTGTATGAGCCTAGGATGGGCACTCTTGCCCGTCTCTGATTTCTTCGTGTCCTTTGTGACCTTCTGTTCGTTTCGTATTTTTGAACAGAAGGTCACAAAGGACACGAAGGATTTTCATCTTTAGCCGTGGCGGCTTGCAGGAGAGCACGTTTTGCCAACCCGCTCCATCAATTGCATGCAGTTGATAGCGAAATTCCAATACAGACGGGCAGGAGT
>JAQGHS010000863.1 GCA_028291605.1 Planctomycetaceae bacterium
TGGATCGAGGTTCTGGGCGAACGTCATCATTACCGCAGTGCGTGACGAGCGGGGTCATCTCCGCGGATTCTCGAAAGTCACCCGCGATCTGACCAAGCGCAGGGAGTCCGAAGATGCCTTGCGGCGCAGCGAAGAGCGTTTTCGGCTCCTGGTGGAAGGTGCGAAAGACTATGCGATCTTTTTACTTGATACAGAGGGCCGTGTCGCTTCGTGGAATCTGGGAGCGCAACGGATTAAGGGCTACAGCGCCGAAGAGATCATGGGGCGGCACTTCTCCCGCTTTTATTCTCAGGACGCGATTGATGCACGATGGCCCGAATACGAGATTCAGATGGCTGAGTCTGAAGGGCGATTTGAGGATGAAGGGTGGCGCATTCGCAAAGATGGGACTCGGTTCTGGGCAAATGTCGTCATTACGGCCCTGCGAGACGAAAATGGGAACTTGGTTGGTTTTTCCAAAATCACGCGCGACATGACGGAGCGCAAAAAGTCTGAGGAAAACGCGCGGCGCCTGATTGAGGAGACGACTGCCCGCCGCGTTTCCGAAGAGAACGCGAAGTTGATTCAAGAGCAACGAGAGCGCCTTCACGTGACTCTGGAAAGCATCGGCGACGCGGTCATCAGTACTGATGCCGCGGGGCTGGTCACTTTCCTGAATCCTGTCGCCAAAGAGTTGGTCGGCTGGAATGCAAGTGAGGCAGTCGGGCGACCGTTGCCGGAAGTCTTTCATATCGTCAACGAAGAAACTCGTCAGCCCGTTGAAAATCCCGCACTGCGAGCCCTGCGTGAGGGCCTGATCGTGGGATTGGCGAATCACACGATCTTGATCTCGAAAACGGGACAAGAGAGATCGATTGACGACAGCGGAGCACCGATTCGGGATGGCGATGGCAATGTCATTGGCAGCATTCTCGTGTTCCGTGACATCAGCGAGCAAAAGCGCGGTGACGAGCGACTGCGGGTGAGTGAGCAACAGCTGGCTGACTTTTTTGAGAACGCCACGATCGGGCTCCACTGGGTGGGACCTGATGGGATCATTATTCGAGTCAATAGAACTGAACTCGAAATGCTCGGGTATGAACGCGAAGAGTACGTCGGACACCCGATTGCCGAATTCCATGCCGATCACGAAGTCATCTGCGATATCCTGCAACGGCTAGCAACTGGCGAGAGTCTCCGCGAGTATCCCGCCCGACTCAAATGCAAAAATGGTTCGATCAAAGAAGTCATCATCGACTCCAGCGTCATGTGGAAGGACGGGGAATTCGTTCATACCCGTTGCTTTACACGGGACGTAACCGAACGCAATCGAGCCGAAGCTGCGCGAGCCGAAGCCGAGCGGCGGCTCAATGCTGTGTTCAACCAACAGTTTCAGTTCATGGTGATCCTCGCCGCGGATGGGACTGTGATTGACGCGAACGAGATGTGCTTCACCGCGACGGGCTACACACGTCCGGACATCATCGGACGCATATTCTGGAAGACGCCCTGGTGGAATGGGCTGCCGGACATGCAATCGAAGTGGCAGGTCTTCGTTGCAGACGCATTGCATGGAGCCGCTCCACGGACCGCCGAGATGCAGTATGCGCGCAGTGATGGAACAATCCGGCTCGCGACGACGATTGTCAGCGGACTGAAGAGTGATGACGGGAATGTCGTGAACGTCATTATTGAAGGACGCGACGATACGGCACGTAAGAGACAAGAGGCCGAGCTTCGTGAAAGTGAAGAGAAACTCCGCCTGCTAGCGGACACCATCCCACAGCTTGCCTGGATGGCACAGCCGGATGGTTACATCTCCTGGTATAACCGGCGTTGGTACGAGTACACCGGTAAATCTCGCGAGGAGCTGGAAGGTTGGGGTTGGAAATCGGTTCACGATCCTGAGATGCTCCCGGCCGTCCTGGAGCGGTGGCGCGAATCGCTGGCTACGGGCGAGCCGTTCGACATGATCTACCCGCTACGCGACCGGGATGGTGAATTTCGGCCCTTCCTGACACGGGTCAACCCGCTACGCGATCCACATGGTCGAATTATCTATTGGTTTGGAACGAGCACGGATATCAGCGATATCAAGCGGATGGAAGAGGCGTTACGAGATGCAGACCGTCGCAAAGATGAGTTCTTAGCGACACTCGCTCACGAACTCCGGAATCCTCTGGCTCCGATCCGAAATTCGCTGCAGATTTTGAAAATGCCGCGAGCGGACCCGGAGATGGTCCTGCAAACCCGCGACATCATGGAACGCCAGGTGCATCATCTGGTCCGCCTGGTCGACGACTTGCTCGACGTTTCCAGAGTCATGCGCGGGAAGATTGAACTTCGACGCGAACCGATTGAGTTAGCGACTGTGATCGCACGGGCGGTAGAGACTGCGAATCCCCTCATTGAAGTCCGAGGCCATGAGTTGGAGATTTCTGTATCGACGGAATCGCTGCTGGTGAATGTTGATCCCGTGCGGTTGACGCAAGTGATCGGAAACTTGCTGACCAATTCTGCAAAATACATGGATTCGAATGGCCACATTTGGTTGTCAGCGAGAAAAGACGGCGAGCATGCCGTCCTGACCGTTCGAGACACCGGCATCGGAATCTCCCCGGAACTACTTCCACATGTCTTCGAGTTGTTCGTTCAAGCAGACCATACTTCG
>JAQGHS010000890.1 GCA_028291605.1 Planctomycetaceae bacterium
GGATCGCGGAATTCAGGTCCCCGACAGTCGGGGCGCCCGGCTGGATCCAATGTGGCCGAGACACTCTGCACCGTACTTCCCGTCAACATTAGCGCCGCGTCGATGAAGTGCGTCCCGACATTCCCCAGTCGTCCCGCGCCCCAACTCAGCCAAACGCCCGTCAGTTGGCCCAAATCGCCGGCCGCGATGCGACGGGTCAACTCGCGAAAGTGAGGGTGAAACCGCCGATTGTGATTGATGACCAGCAGGCTGCCCGATTCCTGGCAGGCCTGGATCATCCGCTCGGCGTCAGGCAGGCGAGTCGCCATGGGCTTCTCACAAATGATTGCGCGGACGCCACTGCGGGCACAGGCGGTGACCAATTCGGCGTGAGACGGGGCGAAGGTGGCGACGCTGACGATGTCCAGTTTCTGTGACGCCAGCATCTGCTGCCAGTCGTCAAAGGTGGGCACGCCTGCTCGCTGCTGGAATCGGTCGCGCCTGCCAGCATCCCGGCTGCTGCCCGCCACCACCTGGACGCGGGGATGGTTGGCGAGTGCCCCGTAGTGATTACCGTCAAGGGAGCTCACCTGTTGCCCCAGCCGGTCCCCCGAAACCTGATCGCCGGCTCCCACGAAACCGAGGCCAATGATCCCCGCGCGATAGATGTGTTGCTGCATGAGGTCGGCTCCGCTGATCGGGAGAGTCTTTTTTAAGATGGACAAGGAAATTCCGCAGGCCACAGATTCGACGGGTTCGTATCAGAACTCGCCGGGTGAATTTCTAAAAATGGTACGGTGTCTGGCCGTCTTTCTGTAGTCCGACTCTCGAAGTCGGGAGCACTCACTCGAAGATCACCCGGCTCGAAGCGTCAGGCTACAGTTCGACAGGAGCCGCGCCCTGCGTCGTGGAGTCCACTGCGACGCCGGTTGACCTTCCGCGTTTTCGAGAGCGAAATGCGCTCCCAGTTCGAAGCGACTCATGGAATCTTGGATTCATCCCGAACCACGGGGAAAGTATGGGCTTATGCGCCTCTTGAAGATCTGCGGTGATTCAAAAACGCTGGATTCAATGTGCTTCGAGATTTGTGGCTATTGAGAAGGTGTGCGAGAAAGGAGGTGATTTGCCGTAGGATGGCCGCCCCCGGCCGTCGTGTTCTTCGCGTTCCGGTTCGAAGTCCGATCACCCGTTCTCCACCTGGCGACAGATATTGACTTTTTGTCTTTATTGATCGGGGTGACTGTCCGCGAGAAGGCGACGGCCGGGGCGGCCATCCTACGGGTCGTTGAATTAGGGATTGGCAACTGGGGTGTGAATATGAACGTCGGTTCAAAGAATTCAAAGAATTCGGCGAAATGGAAGCATGAGCTGAAACAGGAGCGAATTCCTGAGGAATTCGCTTAACAGATGGAATACAAAGAAGATATGCCATGGCAATCGGAGTGACGCAAAGTACGACAGATCAAAGAATTCAAAGAACGCACGAGAATTCGCGCGTCCAATTCGTGAACGGAATGGCGCTAGCCACCGGTATCTTCGATACGACGCCCAACCCGAAAAACGTCGGTACTTCCCGAGTCTGGCTGCAAAACCCCGTCTCATTGGGCGTGCCGATGGGATCTGAATGTAAACATCGGTACAAAGAATTCAAAGAATACACGAGAATTCAAATATGAGCTGCAACGAATACCAATCCCTTTTGAAATCACATAACACATTATTGAAAAATGAGTTACAGCATAGAAGTTAAGAAACAGCAGTGCACTTTCGATCAAAGAATTCAAAGAATGCACGACGGAAAACCGCGCGGGCTTAGTTCGCGAGCGGCAGTGCGCCAACGTCTTCCCAATTCAAGTACCACCGAGAACCAGACTGTGAACATGAGTGCAAAGAATTCAAAGAATGCGTGAAATGAAGGTGTGCGTTACCAAGGATCTGATTTCTTTGGCATAGGCCATAACCGATTGGCAGGAAATAAGATCTGACATGGCTGCCAGATTAGTGGTGTGCACAGCAGTTCAAAGAATGCAAAAGCGCACGAGAAATCGCTGCATCGTGGTAAACGCCGGGATCACTCGATTCGGAGAGCAGGCCGCAGGCAACTTGCAAGACGCACCTTATCAAATTCAATTGTGATCTGGCGCCTGAATGGCGAGCTGTCTTTATCTTGATACTCATGAAGACATAAACAGATCAGAACTCCCTTGCTTTTAGTCAGCCGATCTGTAACGTTAGACGCATCAGAGATCCTTTGTGCATTTAGTATGCTCCCTAATTTGAAATTTTTGCGATTATCACGCAACTTATTTGAGGAGAAGAACATGGGTCGTCGCCGTACGGCGTTTACGCTGATTGAATTACTGGTTGTCATCGCGATCATCGCGGTCCTGATTGCACTCTTGCTACCGGCAGTGCAGCAGGCGCGCGAAGCGGCTCGACGATCGCAGTGCAAGAACAATCTCAAACAGTTCGGTCTCGCATTCCACAACTATCATGAAACCTTCGGCACGTTTCCCATTGGGGCACGGACCGCAGTGCATTCGAACTATGTAGAACGGTGGGCCTGGGGCGTGAACTGGAGGATCCCGGTCATGCCTTATCTGGACCAAGCTCCGCTTTTCAATAAATTCAATTTCGCGTCTTCGTCATTTTCTGGGTACGGTCCGCAGCCGCCGACGAATGGCAATCAGATCCTGGTCGGACTGACTGTCCCTGGATATCTGTGCCCTTCCAGTAACGTTGATCCGTTCATCAACACGACCAGTCCACAATATGATAATCCAGGAAAAATGCTGGCGTCTCATTATGTGGGGATTGCCGGATCGACTCCCGATCCGGGAGGTCGAACGGGTACTTGCAACGGCGGCAATTATGGAATTGTGTGTGGCAACGGCGTTTTGCGGCCGAGCGAAGTCACTCGCATCCGCGATCTGATCGATGGTTCATCGAATACGATTATGGCTTCCGAGCAATCGGGAGTCGTCGGCGCAAATGCCATCAGTGCCAACTATGGGGGAGGCTGGGTAGGCGTTAGTCATCCGGTTCCGGCGTCGCAGATTACTTCGGCCATTGGCGACTACTTTTTTGCCGGCTTGACCGTTGTGCGATTCGCACCCAATTCGAAGACGACCGTTGCCAACTCGAGTGACCAGCCTTATATGACCAATACGATCTTGAACTCATTTCACGTGGGTGGAGTTCACGCTCTCATGGGTGACGGTTCTGTCCGGTTCATTTCGGATAATATCAACATGCCCACGTTGTTGGCGGTTTGTTCAATGAATGACGGTGTGGTGTCTGGCGAGTTTTAACTCTTGAACTCAGTGGCCCTCAAAGCAACCCAACCTGTCAAGTTGGCGCAGTTTGCAGGGGTAATGAAAATTCGTCGGCGGCATATGTAGCAACAGATATTTTCTTCTGTGTTATTCCCAGTTCGTCTGTTCTATTGAGGTGTGCATGCGGTGTTCATTTCCGGAGTCCATTCGTGCAGGGATTTCGTTGGGTTTGTCTGTGGTGGTCGTGGTCCTGGCGGGTTGCGGCAACTCAGGAATTGGTGAAGTCTCCGGTACCGTAACTCTGGATGGTGCGCCGTTGAGCGAAGGAATTGTGACCTTCGAGGATCCGTCACGTGGAATAGGGCAATCGACTCCAGTGAAAGCGGGCTCCTATCAGATGGCCGGTGCACTGAAGGTCGGTGAGTATAAGGTGGCAGTTCAACCTCCATCCGCACCATCACCGATGGCGTCGCGCAGCACTGCAGCGGCGGCGGCTGTTCCGTCCAGGTACTCGCAACCGGTCACCAGCGGACTGACAGCAACTGTGAAAGCCGGCACAAATAAGGCGGACTTCAAACTCACCAAGTAATTGAACAGAATTTACAGACGTCGGGCCAGTACTTCGGCAAGGCTTTCGGGTGCCACTGGCTGTGCCAGTGCATTTCAGGAGAGCCGATAGACTACCGGCACTGGCATAGCCAGTGGCACGCAACGCGATGTTTAAGATGTGACACAGCGCAAATGGGGATTTGGAAATCGTTACGCAATTTCTTAGCCGAATGCCTCGCCTCAGATTGGTTTTGATCCTCTCCATTCTCGGAACTGGACCTTGGTGTTCGGCTGCGCACGCCGCGGATCCCAAGCCGGATTACAACCGCGATATCCGTCCGATCCTGTCGAACTATTGTTACACCTGCCACGGCCCGGACGAAAAGAAACGCCAGACGGAACTCAGACTTGATCGACAGGATTCGTCGCTGGCGAAGCTCAATACGGGGATCGTGGCCATTGTCCCCGGCAACAGTGCCGAGAGCGAACTGTATCAACGAATTACCTCGACGGTCGCGACCGAACGCATGCCGCCGCCGGACAGTGGCAAGACCCTCTCCCCCGAACAGATCAAACTGGTGAAAGATTGGATTGACGGCGGCGCTGTCTGGCAAGGTCACTGGTCCTTCCAGCCTCCGCGAATGGCTACCATCCCTCCCGTGCGGCAGGCCGGGGCCATCGCGCGGAATGCGATTGATCACTTTGTCATGGAACGGATCGATCGTGAAGGACTGCACCAAAGCCCCGAGGCTGATCGAGCCACTCTCTGCCGCCGCGTGACTCTCGATCTGACGGGTTTGCCGCCGACGTTGGAAGCGGTCGATGCATTTCTGGCGGACGAGTCTGCCAATGCGTATGAGAAACTCGTCGACCGTCTGCTGGAATCGCCCCACTACGGCGAGCATATGGCCCGGTCGTGGCTGGACATGGCACGCTACGGAGATACTCACGGACTGTTTCTCGACAATGAGCGGTCCCTGTGGCCGTATCGCGATTGGGTCATTCGAGCCTTCAATTCGAATCTGCCCTTCGACCAATTTACGATCGAGCAGCTCGCGGGAGATTTGTTGCCTTCGCCGACGTTAGACCAGCGGATTGCGACTGGATTTAATCGTTGCAATGTGACCACGAACGAGCCTGGATCGATTGTCGAAGAAGCCCGCGTGCGGAATGCGGCTGACCGGGTCGAGACCACCGCCAAGGTCTGGCTGGGACTGACGGCGCAGTGTGCGGCCTGCCACGATCACAAGTTCGATCCTCTCTCGCAGGCTGAGTTCTATCAACTGTTTGCCTACTTCGCGAACGGCACGGACAAGCCGCTGGATGACAACGCCCTCTTGCCTCCCCCCTTCATCCAAGTCCCCACCTTGGAAGAGACCCGACGTAAGGCAGAACTGACCCAGCAAGTGGCAGCGAAAGAGCAAGCTCTGCGACAGAAGGTGGCCGCGTTCAACTATGTCGAACCGACTGGCGTCCCAGAATCGACCGCGCCGCAGCCCGCAGAAATTGTCTGGATCGATGATGCATTACCCACCGGCGCGGTGCCGCAGGGTGATGAAAAAGCAGACTCGTGGAAATGGGTGACAAAACCCGCAGCGCCAGTGTTTTCAGGAGAGAAGTCGAATACCCGCACGGCGAAGGGCTTGGGCCAGCACTATTTCACGGGAGCCAAGCCGGGGCTGAAGATCGCCGAGAAGGATACGTTGTTCGCCTATGTGTATCTCGATCCGGCGAATCCACCGCGGACCGTCATGTTGCATGTGATTGACGCCTCTTACTCGCATCGCGCCTACTGGGGTGAGAACCTGGTGAACGTCGATCAGGACAACTCACCCGGTCGCAAGCCGATGGGGCCGCTACCTGAAACGGGTAAATGGGTTCGCCTGGAAGTACCGGTGGCCGATGTGGGCCTGCAACCTGGCACCGAGCTGCAGGGTTGGAACTTCGTGCAGTTCGACGGCACCGTCTATTGGGACAAGGCAGGCATCGTGACGACCGGCAAACCGCCGACTCACTTCGCCTCACAAAAGGTGTGGGAAGAACAGGAAAAGAAACGTGAGAAGAGCACGCGGCCGGCGGACGTCCTGACGATCATCAAGTTGGAAACGGCACAGCGCAATACCGAGCAAGTGCAGCGTCTGCGAGATTACTTCATTGAATTTGTCCACAGCGGTTCCCGAGAGCTGATCGAACCTCTTAAGAATGAACTCGCTGTCGCGAAGAAAGCGTATGACGATCACGAGAAGCAGATTGCCTCGACGATGGTGATGGAAGAACGCCCGGGTGCCGCGACAGAAGTGTTTGTGCTGACCCGTGGTGAATACGACAAGCCGGATAAGAATCGCAAGGTGCTGCCCAATGTTCCCGCG
>JAQGHS010000979.1 GCA_028291605.1 Planctomycetaceae bacterium
CATCTGGCGGCTAACACCGAAGTCGCCGCGGATCGTTCCTGGAGGGGCATCGGCACCATTGGTCGGGCCCATCATCGTACGGACGACTGACACCGCCTTCGGACCTTCTGCTACAACGGCGACAACTGGCCCTGCGGTGATGAATTCTTCCAGCAAAGGGTAGAACGGCTTCGAGACATGTTCGGCGTAGTGCTGGCGGGACAATTCGGGAGTCACGCGCAACATCTTCAGGCCGACAATCTTCAATCCCTTGGTTTCCAGGCGAGACAGCAATTGCCCCATCAACCGGCGTTGGACAGCATCTGGCTTAAACAGAATCAGCGTACGTTGCATTGCAGTTCCTAAAACTCAATCAATTTCGAGTAAGTGCGGGCGGCAACCCTGCCGCCATCGCGTGGGGTTAAGGTCAAAATCGGAAATTCTCAGACACCCATCAGCGTGAGAAAATTGCCGAATAGATAGCGACTATCGTGCGGCCCAGCAGCCGCTTCCGGATGATATTGCACGCTGAACGCGGGGACGTCGAGCAACCGAATGCCCTCGACGGTCTGGTCGTTCAGATTCATGTGAGTGACTTCGACGTTCTTCGGTAGTGTCTCCGACCGGAGGGCGAATCCGTGATTTTGACTAGTGATTTCCACCCTACCCGTCTGATGGTTCAGAACAGGTTGATTGGCACCGCGGTGGCCGAACTTCAGTTTGAAAATTTCTGCCCCTGCCGCCAGTCCGAGCAACTGATGCCCGAGGCAAATGCCGAAGACGGGTGTTTTTCCCAGCAATTCGCGGACAGTCGTAATAGCATAGTCGAGCGGTCGAGGATCGCCGGGGCCGTTCGACAGGAAGACTCCGTCTGGTTTCAAAGCCAGAATCTCTTGAGAAGTTGCCGTCCCCGGGACAATCGTGACGTTGCAGCCAACCTCCTGCAGATGACGCGCAATGTTCAGTTTCATCCCGTAGTCGATCGCGACCACATGCGGAGTTCGCGACAACTTTCGCGAGGGAGCGTCCCCCGCCTTCGCCAGCTTCGACAGACCTTCGGTCCAGCCATAGCTCTTTTCGGGCAGCACCTCGCGGATCAAATCGCGGCCGATCAGACCTGGGCACTCGCGAACCTTCTTCAAGAGTGATTCATTATCGATATCGACGTTGGAGATCAGCCCGGTCATCGCGCCACGAGTCCGAAGTCGCCGCACCAGAGACCGGGTGTCGATCCCTTCAATCCCCACGACACCATTGTCGCGCAGATAGTCGTCCAGCGTTTGCGTCGAGCGATAGTTGCTGGGGGTGCGGCAGAGTTCGCGAACCACGAAGCCCGACAGAGCCAGCCGGCGGCTTTCGACATCTTCCAGATTGATGCCGTAGTTCCCGACCATGGGATAGGTCATCGTCACGATCTGTCCGCAGTAGGACGGATCGGTGAGGATCTCCTGATACCCTGTGAGGCTGGTGTTAAAGCAAACTTCTCCAAACACTTCGCCGGTGGCCCCGAATGCGCGTCCGGTGAAAATTGTGCCGTCTTCCAGTACCAGCTTGGCGATTTTTTCAGTCATTACTCGTCCGTACCGTTGGTGTCGACGCTTCTCAACCGGGTCTCGCTGACGTCAGACAGGGAGACAGACGCGGAACAAGCAGATCGACGATTGGGTAATAGCACTTGCGGAAACTTTTTTAGGCGGGGATTGGAAGTCAAAGCATTTCATGGGCATGCTTAACGACCTATCGGAGATTCCGGCGTGCGCGCAACGCCGCTCTCCTGCGATGCCGCCTCGGATTATATACCAGCCGGACGGGTGAAATTGAAGCGAACGTAACGATTTTCTGCCCGTAGCCCGACTCTCTGAGTCGGAAGAGTGGCAAAATGTCGGACACCCGACTCAGAGAGTCGCACTACGAAAGGCTTCTTGTCGGTTGCGATTCAGATATACTGGTAGGATGGCGTTGGTTTAGAGATGCATGGGGACTTATGGGACGGATGGGATCAATGGGACTTATGGGAATAATTGCAACAGCCCGATCTTGATCGCGGCATCTTTAAAATCCCATAAGTCCCATCCGTCCCATAAGTTCTGTCCAAGCGGTCGCGAAGTCCCATCAAACACACGGATGGCCGGCAAATACCATGGATCGGGAAAGGAAAGCGAGATGAATTTCAGTCGCTTTGGTGTCGGTTGCTTCCTGGCCACTTATGCCGTCGTATTTTGCCTGGAATGGCTGCGGCTGGCTGGCCGGAGCCAGATTAACCGCGCCTTGATCTTATTGGGTGGCGGCATCGGACTGCTCACGCACACCATTTACCTGTTCGTTCGCTCAAGTACGACACAGCAGCTCCCGCTATTAAGTTCATCGCAAGACTGGTTGCTGGTTTTGGCCTGGTTGGCTGTCGTCTCGTACATGTTTTTGACGGCACTCGATCGTGATCTGGCGGTGGGGATTTTTCTCTTGCCGATTGTGTTGGTACTGACGTCCGCGACCTATTTCGTGAGCGATACCACCAACCGGCGGCTGGATTCTCTGTACGGCTGGAAGATGCTGCACGCGGCCCTGCTGGTGCTGGGGATGTTGGGGGTCCTGGTGGGATTTGTATTGTCAATGATGTATCTGGTGCAGCAAAGGCGATTGAAACATCATCACTTAACACCTACCGGATTGGGGCTGCCGAATCTCGAAAAGCTGGCTCGGCTAAACCGCTGGGCCATCATGATTGCTGTTCCTCTGTTGACGGGAGGGATGGGTATTGGGGTTGGTTTGGGGCTCTATGCCAAATCGAACCAGGAATCGATTCCCTTCAACGATCCGGTCATCATTGGCAGTACCCTCGCCTGGCTGGCGATGTTTGCCCTGTTCGTATGGTTGATGACGACACCGCGCACGACTGGGCGGCAGGTTGCCTCGCTGACGTTGTGGGCCGCCGGTTTTTTGATGTTTACGCTGATCGGTTTACAGGTGGCGACGGGTAAGAAGGTATTTGATGTGAAGACCTGGCACGTCCAGGCTCCTGTGACGCAACACCTTTGGCTCGCGGGAGACGCTCGGTGAATTTGCAGTTGGTCACATGTAATCACCAGACGTCAGATCTGGCCGTTCGCGAGCGGTTGGCATTTCAGCCGCAGCGACTGGGCGAGGCTTACGAGACCCTGCGCGCCCGCTTTCCGGAATCGGAAATGATCGTCCTGTCGACGTGCAATCGCGTCGAACTTTATGCTGCCCACGAAGGAGCCGAACACGCCCCCGGTCATCGCGAACTGGCCGAGTTCCTGTCAGAGTTTCACAAGGTTCCGTTGCAGGATTTTTACAGCGACCTCAAGGAGCACACGGGCCCCGAAGTGGTGCGGCATCTCTTTCAAGTCGCGGCCAGCCTCGACAGTATGGTCCTGGGCGAGCCGCAGATCGTCGCCCAAGTTCGAGACGCCTACCGCCAGGCACAGGAAAAGGATGCCTCTGGTCCGATCACCAGTTCGCTGTTCGAGCGGGCGTTCAATGTTTCGAAACGCATCCGCACCGAGACGCGTCTGGCTGAGGGTCGGGTCTCGATCGCCAGTGTCGCAGTGGGTGAGTTCGGCAAGAGTATTTTCGAACGGTTCGATGATAAACGCGTCTTGATCATCGGCGCGGGACAAATGGCCGAAGAGACTCTACGTTACCTGCACGATGAAGGCGCGCGAGATATTCTGGTCGCCAACCGGACCTTTGAGCGGGCCGAGAAACTCGCCGCCGAATGGGGCGGGAAGGCCGTTCCCTGGGATCAGCTCGATCTGCATCTGGGGACAGCCGACATCATCGTCAGCACGACCGGGGCCAGCTTGGTCGATGCCCAGCGGTTCCGCAAGATCCGTCAGAAGTATGGAGAGAAAACAACATTCATTCTCGATCTGGGAGCCCCCCGGGATTTCGCGCCGGAAGTCCGCAAAGTCGACGACAACGTCTTCCTGTTCTGCATCGATGACTTACAGGAGATCTGCGACAAGAACCGCAAATTGCGGCAGAAGGAAGTCGAGAAGGCCGTCACGATCATTGATCAGGAAACCGAGTCGTTCATGAAGGACCTGTCGCACCGGGCGACGGGCCCCATCGTGAAGCGACTACGGGAACAATGGCGGGATGTCGTCGATGCCGAGACCCTGCGCCTCTTCAACAAGCTCCCGCACTTGGAACCGGACCGTATCGAGATTGAAAAGACAATCGAGCGAATGGTCAATAAACTCCTGCATCCGCCGCTGGAAGTCTTGCGAGACGAATCCCGCGAAGGTTCTCCCCATGGGTTGCTGGACGCGCTCAAACGCCTCTTCCGAATTGGCGATTAGCCGAACGCCCCCGTCCCACTTTTAGTTCGGCAACTGCAGCCCTGAATCTGCGGTCGTCTCCACATCCAGAATACGGGCAGACGGCTTCGATAGATCGATCAGCAAGGGTTCGGTCGTGTCCAGACGCTGCACGTTTCCGGCATTGTCGCGAGCTTCAATGCGGAAGTAGATCCGCGGAGCAATCCCGGCTGCCATCGTCCAAACGTGGCTGCCCGTGTTGTCCAAGCCGCCGGAAATCGGCTGCCACGGACCGTTCGGGCTGGCTCCATACCAGAGCGAAATCGGCCGCTCCGCCAGGTTTTCATCTTGCACCATCCAGCGGATCAGCAACTTATTGAGAGCCTGACCGCGGCCTTGTTCGACCGGCAGCAGTTGGACCCGGGGGGCCGTTTCGTCGACATTGACGACGATGCTGGGCCGCTCGCCCGGCTGGGGGGGATCGGAAGCCAATCCCACACCGCTGCGGACGATTAGCGTAAAGCCATAAGCGCCCTCGCGCGGCACACTCACGACAAACGGGCTGCGTTTGTCGGCATCTTCACCGTATCGATACCAGCTCGCGCCATTGTCCTGCGTGATAAACAGCTCGACGCTGCTGATGCCCGACGGGCCGATCTCTTCAATGCGATAGCCAATCTGGAACTGGCGCTGATTGACAACACGCGCTGCGGCATCCCGCCGTGGGGGTTGACCGAACGATGTTTCCTGACTGCGGAAGCCGGGAATCCCGGCCCCCTGCTGCATTGATGCGAAGCCACTGAGCGGACGCTGAGCCTGATCGCGTGCGGCGAGTTCCTGCCGTCCGCTGGGGAAATCCGAGAGCCCGCCCGGCTGGTCCCACGAGTCGCGATTCAATTGTTCCTGTGCGGCTGAAGGGATCTGTCCGCGGGGCTTGGTAACTGCTTGACTATCCGGAGGCAAATCGTTGCCGGCGACAGGATCGCGAAAATCGGGACCAGTCTGCCCGTTGCCGTTGCCCGGAGCAATCTGGACTCGCGTTTCGGCCTGGCCCATATTTCCGGCGAGATCGGCGACCGCACCGCGCACCGCGACCATGCCTCCCTGCGGAACATTCCATTCAGTCGAATCGGCCGCCTTGGGAACGACCGGGACCGTCTGCCAATTGGTGCCGCCCGCCTGCACGTATTCCAGTCTCAATTTCGAAGCATCGAGATGTTCATCCCGAGCATTCCACGAGAGTTGGACGCGACCGGGGGCGACTTGCCGCAGATTGAGCGACAGTTGCGGAGATGTGGTATCGACGATGACTTGCAAGCCGGGATGCACGGCTTCGTCGGCGGGATGCAGTTGGTTGCGAGAGTCCAAAGTTCGCACGCAGAACCAGTACTCCCCCTCACCGGGAGCCTGGAAATTGAACTTACCAGGCTGTGGGGGCACGGCCTGACTGGGCTGCCAGCGAATTCCCAGATCGGTCGAGACATACAGCCGGATTTCACGAGCGCCCAGCTTCTGCATCTCGTCGGCATCAAAATGATAAGGGATGCGGAACCGGGGTTTATTGGAATAAACGGGCTTGGCAGCCGGCGGTGCTGCGTGCACGACCGAACCAACCCCGTATGTGACCAGGGCCAGGCAAATCCATTTGAGGCGTCGCATCGGCATCGCTCCCTCCTGCGAATGTCACTGATCACGGGTGACGCATTTAGGGTGCGATCACCGGCTTCGATTCGCGCACGTACAGCGAACCGCAGAGACACTCTTCGCTCTACTTTCGTCGGTATCGTCCTGAGCGAAGGAAGGGCTTCAGTCGAATACCGCGATGGCGTTGAGTTTTCCGAAGGGAACGAACAGTCTTGATAAACCAGAGAAACCGGGTAGGAAAGGAGAGCATCCTGAAGGTCAGGCTGTGGCTGACGATCGCGGCCATCACGATGGGCTACACGGTCTGCAGGTCATCCAATTGTTCGGAGTCGCCGTCGATCCGCCCCAAGGTGTTGAATTTGCGGTAGGTTTTCATGAGCCCCCAGAATCCAGTTCCAAACAACACCGCAAAAACGATGGGGCTGACGATGATGATGTAATTGCCGAAGTCCACTCCGGCTTCGAGGTACGATTCAGTCGGGTCTTGTTGGTTGTAGTAGACTTTGACCGCTGTGCCGACAGGGAACTTTTCAACCAAAGCGGCAATGTCACGCTCGTGCTGGTTGCTGGCTCCCCTGGTGCGAATGCTGGAAGAGGAATAGGACTTTCCTTCGATGGTAAAGTCGTACTCAATGTTCGCCTGATAGGTTATGGTTCCTTCAAACTTGGTTTCCAGGTTCGATCGCGTGACAACCCCCGGGGCGGTGGGCCAAGACTGAATTTGGATTGCCTGCAGGAAAATTCGAACCGTAAAAAATTCGGTCGTGACCGATGCCAGGAACAGAAACAGCCAACCTACAACCAGCGCGATGTGGGGTTTCTTTTCGGGTTCTGGCATCGAAGATCTCATGGTTGGGGGCAAGACCGACAAGTCGTCAGGCACAGCCTGGCTTACGCCGAATTACTTCCCGCGCGCCTTCTTGACGGCGGCGACATATTGCTCCGCGAGCGACTTGATGCGGCCCACATCGCCAGTGTCGACGGCCTTCTTCTCAACCAGGGCACTCCCCAGTCCGACGGCACAAGCGCCGGCTTTGAAAAAGGCGTCGATCGTTGTGAGATCCACTCCACCCGTCGGCAAGAGTCGAATCTGCGGCAGCGGACCGTGGACCGCTTTCAGATAATTTGGCCCACCGACATCAGCCGGGAACACCTTAACGATGTCCGCGCCGGCTTCCCAGGCGGTCAGGATTTCGGTCGGCGTGAAAGCACCCGGCAGGCACAACTTGTCGTAGCGTTTGCAGAGCTGAATGACCTCTGTGTTGACGGTCGGCGACACGATGAATTCGGCCCCGGCCAGGATTGCCGAGCGTGCCGTTTCGGTATCCAGCACGGTGCCGGCTCCCAACAGAACGTTCTTACCGAGTTCCTTTTTCACGGCGGAAATGATCTCCAGCACATTCGGCACGGTGAAGGTCACTTCGAGCACATCGACGCCGCCCTCATACAGGGCCCGCGCGACGTTGACGATCTGCTCACTGGACGAGGCCCGAATGATGGCCACCATGCCGCAATCCAAGACGCGCTGTAAATCAACATGCTTGCTCATTGTGTCTCTGGCTGTCTCGCAAAAAAGGTGCAGGAAATTTGGCAAATCCCCTCGGGGGGTGACGCCCATCGTAAGGGAGTCATCATAGCCAAATTGGGTCTGCGGTAACACTTTGGGGCTGGCGATTTGCTGTGCCCCATCAGCCGCTGGGCGCTAGCCCACGGTTCAGTTTAGCGTCTGCAGCACGGCAGGAACTGCATGTGGATAAGTTATGTCCTTTATGTCCCTTTTTGCATTCAAATGACAAAAGGGACGGAAGGTACGTCTGCGGAGCGACCATCGAATGTCATTCCGAACCGTGGGCTAGCGCCCAGCGGCTAATTGGGCGAAATGGCGCACTGCGTCAATTTTTCTAAACAATTCTGTTGATCACTCCGATCAACCGTATTACAGTACCGATACAGTGACACGGTTGCTGTAGTCGTCACGATGGGGGATTAGCGATGCAGATTCGGCTGGATGCCAGTGACGGAGTTCCGATCTATCTGCAGTTGATGCAGCAGATCAAGTACTTCATTGCCACGGGGCGTTTGTCGGCTGGAGAGCAACTCCCGTCCGTCCGCAAGCTGTCCGAACAACTCGTCGTGAATCCCAATACGGTGGCCCGAGCCTATCGCGAATTGGAACAAGTGGGGGCTCTCGCCACTCGTCCGGGAGCAGGCGTGTTTGTTTCTCCGACCGCCTCGCCGCTTGCCAAACGCGAACAGCACCAAATGTTGATTGACAAGATCGATGCCGTGCTGGCTGAGGCCAGGCATCTGGAGATGACCGCTGAAGGTATCGTGCAACTGGTGCGGCAGCGGGCTCGAATCGTTCCTTGAAATTACCACCTTGTGTGTCGGACAGAGATTTCTGAATCTGGCGTCCAGTTAAGGTTTCATCATGTCTCAACCCGTGGTCACAATTCGCGAGCTCAGCCGCCGATTTGGTTCCCGGATAGCCCTCGACCGCATCAACCTGACGATCCCCCAAGGGGCGGTCTACGGACTGGTGGGAGGCAACGGTGCGGGCAAAACGACGCTCATCAAGCACATCCTGGGGTTATTGCACGCCGAAGAGGGGATGGTGCAGGTCTTCGGATACAACCCGGTGGCCGATCCCCCTGCTGTGCTCAGCCGCATTGGGTATCTGTCGGAAGAGCGGGATATCGCAGGCTGGATGCGGGTGGATGAATTGCTGAATTACACGCGGGCCTTCTTTCCCGACTGGGACCCCGTCTTCGCCCGGGAACTGCTCGATACGTTCGAACTCTCGGTGAATCAGAAAGTCAAAACCCTCTCGCGTGGACAGTTGGCTCGAGTGGGACTGCTGACGGCGTTGGCGCATCGCCCCCCCTTACTGCTCTTGGACGAACCGTCATCGGGGCTCGATCCGGTAGTGCGGAAAGATATCCTCGGAGCGATCATCCGGACCGTGGCCGATGAAGGGCGAACGGTGCTGTTTTCGTCGCACCTGTTGGATGAAGTCGAGCGGGTTGCCGATCAAGTCGCGATGTTGTCCAACGGTCGGCTGGTGTTGAATGATTCGCTGGACAATATCAAATCGCGGCAGCGGGTGGTCACCGTGCGGTTCCTGCACGAACTCTCGCACAAGCCGCTGATTCCTGGATTGATCAACCTGGATGGCTCGGCCGCGGAGTGGAAGTATCTGTGTCCTGAGGGCACCGCTCGCCTGCGGGAAACAGCGACCAGTCTCGGGGCCGAGATTCTGGAAGAGTCGATTCCCAGTCTGGACGAGATTTTTGAGGGACACAGTCGGCGACCATGAACGCCCACTGTCGTAGCAGAACTCGCCAAGAGTTCTGGCCGAGCTGGTGAATGTACCCGAAATCTTGGCGACTTCGGCTACGGCGACTTCGGCTACGTTGTTTTTGCTGCTTGAAAATCGGAAGCGTCTCATCATGTCAGGTCAAAGGACATCAATATGCTGACTGCAGCCTCCGCCTTGCGTTGGGAAATCCGCCGCGGCATGCGTTTGAATCTGTGGCTGACGTTCTTTGGGCTGCTGATGGTTGCCGGTTGCACACTCATCGAGAATGTGGAGCGAAAACTCCGTGGTTACGAAGTACCACTCGACAACTGGCGAACGTCCCCCGGTGCCCACCTGGTGGTGACCGCCATCAGTCTGGGAGTCTGCCTGTTTGGGATTGGTCAAGCAATCGGCATGTCCACGCGGCAATATTCGTTCCCGATTGCCGCTCAGACACTCGCCACGTTACGCCTCGTGCCCGGCGCGCTCTGGAGTGCCGGTATGTACTTGATCCTCAGCATTCTATTCAACGTGCTATTTGCTGCCGGGTGGCCGTGCCTGGGACCCGCGCTGACCTACGGAGTCAGCTTTATG
>JAQGHS010000988.1 GCA_028291605.1 Planctomycetaceae bacterium
CACTCGCTGGCGCTTCGAGCTTGTATACGTCATCACTGCCTTGCGCCGAAAGAAATCACAACCAAGCAGTATTAGCTTATCAATACCTCGGCCGTTCAACCCTTCAGGTCGAAGTCCGCCGTATTCTTGCCGGCTTTGACCTCGAACTTCAGTCCCGAATCTCGGGTGCCATACCGTACGGGAATGTGATTTTGTATGGGAGGGCTTTTCCCGGGCTCGGCAATCTTGGCCACCTCTTCGACACTGGTGATCGTAATCGTGTTGGGGCCGATCTCACCGACTAAGCTGTACGTTCCATCCGGATTGATCTTACCGCTGGCCGGCGCACCCGACGAGGGCTGGAACATGATGGTCCCCATTTTGAGAGGCGCGCCTTTGTACAACACCTTCCCCGCAACATCTGCAAAAACGCGTTTGGGCCCGGCGGGTGCTCCGCCGCAGCCCACGGCCAAACTCAACAACAAACCACAAACCACCGGAAATCCAAACCATCGGCGCATGGAAATTAAAACTCCCTGTTGAGAGAAAAATGAACTGACAAGCAACTCCGCGGAATTCGAACTGATCAGCGCGACCCGCATTCCGACACGCCGGATCAACTCAAAATGACAAATAACCCGGGGCCTGATTGAGAGCCCCGGGTTGAAAATCAACGGTGGTCTCGGTCAATTTTAGAATTCACCAATCACATTGTTGTCGGCGACATCCGCCAGATTGAACAAGGTTTGGAGAAAAACGTTCGTGCTGATGAAACGAACGGCTCCGTCTCCCATCAAGGCATGAAATCCACCAACGTGCTGACTCTTCAGCGACGAATTGTGCATGTTCGTGTTTGAATAGAACAACGCATTCGGGGCATAAGCCACAGTGCGGACGGCACCAAAAATACTATAGGTGGCCAAGTCGTCATAACTTCCGAACCAGGTGATTCCCACGAGCCGGTCTACCGCCTGAGTCGGGGTTTGATTCGTGGCGAGACCAGAGTACTCGCCGACGATCATGGTATTGGATGTTCCATCGATCATTTTCGCGATGGAAACACTGCTGTTTTTAAAGAACGTACCGCTCGTGGCCGCTGTGGACGGGGTCGTGCCTGAAATCCCCGCATAATTTGAGGCTCCCTGTACAGCCAGGTTGTACGTCAGCAAGGACGAGGTCGTCGACGACGGACACAAGTAGACCGGCAAAATCGTTTGAATGGCGAGCGAGTGCGCCGCGTCGCCTGCCGAGTTATCATAATCGACACCCAGGACGCTCCAGTTCAAACGGTTATAAATCGGAGCCTGGTCAACGTACGGCAGAATGCTGGCCAGCAGACTGTGGCCGGTCGCTCCGCCACCTCGCCAGCCGGCATACCCGAGGCCCGGATTGCAAGTCGCGACGCCAGGGGGAAAGTACTTCAACGAATCATGGTAATTGTGCAGCGCCAAGCCAATCTGCTTCAGATTGTTCTTGCACTGCGACCGCCGGGCGGCTTCGCGGGCTTGTTGCACTGCCGGGAGCAACAACGCGATCAGGACTGCGATAATCGCAATCACGACCAGCAACTCAATCAAGGTAAATCCACGTTTCAAATGCTTCACAAGCCGGACTCCTTAAAACAGGAACAACACAAGAATAGGAACACGCGAATATGACGATACGCAAGAACTGCAAGGTCGACGCGGCAGCATGATGTCCTCTTTCTAAAAAGACGATACGTCACACCCAGATATTGGTCGACCGATCACAGATCGGGTTAGGCAAAATATATGCCGCCTGACATTCACGGGTCTGGCAGGTGTCCAGTACGGAATCGCAAGCCATTACTCTCATATGACTTGCGCCATTCACACGGCATCTTAACTCCACCGAAATCGCGTGGGGTTGCAAGGCAACAAGCGGCCCGTTGCTACAATAACAGGCGTACGTTGAGCATTGCTGATGCGTGACCGAGTCCAACGCGTCTGATTATCAAACTCGCTGTCGGTACAGAGTCGGGTCGACCGCCGACACCATCTGCTTGATATCAAGCGGCGTCTCCAGAAACTCGGCGATCGCCAGGGCGGTGGCTTCCGGATCCCGCAGAACGGCCGCATATTCGCAACTGTAGACTCGAATCTGAGGCTCTCCTGACATCCACTTGGTAACTGATTCCAGATGTCGTTCGAAGTGGGCACGCATCAGCGCGGGTTCAAGTCCCGCTGGTTGACCACGCCTCTCGAGCATTCGTGCTTGCGAGGCCAGGACTTCACCCAGGTCACGCTGCATGAAGATGACGCGGTATTCGTGGCCGGGAGGCAGACGGCCCAACAAGAACGAAACCACTTTGATTGCCTTGCCCTCCGCGTCGGCCATCCACGTTGCGTCACGTTCCAGAGACCGGACTTTTTCCAGCTCGAAATAGCCGCGTGGATTATCGGGATCTGGCAGGCGCTGGTCATCGCACAGGATGGGATGCCCGCCGGCGTGCAACATCTGCATCAACAGAGACGTTCCCGATCGGGGCAGCCCAGAGACCACAGTAATCATCGTCAAGCAAACCCCTGGGATTCCAGTTCACGCGACTTGAACGCCAAACACACGGCCCAGCATCAGGCCAAACATCATCATCAGCACGACAGCCGCGATCGACCAGTGAATCTCGTCCCCCCAGATCAGAAGCTGCCGTTCCGGGTAGGTAATCTCGATGCGGGACACGGGGCCAGCGTGTGCCAGCGGCGGCTCCGAGGGATGGAGCAGGTCACTCCAGAAGCTGGACTGCGCGCGGAGGGGCGAGAGGCGCGCCAGCCTGTTCCCGACCGATAGTTGTTTGAGTTCGGTCTGGCCATCCACGCGGACTTCAATCGGGCCGCTGCCTCCACCCGTGCCCCGCACACGCCACGCCTGTTCGTTGGTGGCGAGCGTCCGGACTCCAGGTGAATCCAGCCGGGCGATGGCCGGCAGCGAAACGTCGACCACTGTTTGAGAGACTGGGTGCGACTTGTCGAGTTCCACCTCTAATACGGCGGTCTCACCGATTCGCAGTGGACGCCATTCGAACCAGCAGGCGAGCTGGATGAAGAGCAGCATCAGAGGGACAGCCCCCAGCAGCATGGGACGCAGCATGGCTCCGAGATAACTGAGATTGGCCCCTAGAATACGACCGCAGGCGGAGAGATTGACTCGGAAATCGTGCTGAAACAGGAGCAACTCCAGCAGTCGCGCGATGAAGCGATTGCGAGTGCGCCGCAGGGCTTGTTGATCGGCAGAAAGATGAAACAGGACCACCAGGACGCCCGCCGCCAGCAACGAGGCGACGGTCAGCCCGATCCACGGGGAGGCTTCGCTCCACGGAGCCAGCAGCCAATCGGTGCAGGCATTCAGGAATTGATTCAACATCCCCATGATTCGTGGCTCGATAGTGGAATGCGGTGAGATTGCTTGTTCGCATTTATCCCGGAGGGATTACAGAGAGTAGCCGGTGGTTGAGCGCAGCGACACCACCGGATTGCGAAACGAAACGGGTATTCGACCCTGAAGGGGTCGCACTGACACGCTCTACGACCCCTCCAGGGTCGAAAGTCAGGTAGTAAAACGCCTACCGGTGGTGTCGCTGCGCTCAACCACCGGCTAATCTCTGTGACCCCATCCGGGGTCGAAGAAATGCGTATCAACCAACTATCCAATGAAGGATTCGTTGGTTGACATTTGATCGCAGCGTCATTCGGCCAAAGCATCGACATTACTCCAGATATCCCAGGCCTTGCAGCCTTTTGCGGATCTCCTGCTCAGACTGAGCTTGTTCGATTTCCGCCGCGGCTTTTTCGAGGATATGGATGATGAATTCATCCACCGAACTATAGTCGGCAATCTTCGCCGCGCGCTGCAGCGTGGCATACAGCCCGCGGTCGATCTTCACTTTCGGCTCAAACATTTTTTGTTGTTCCATACCGTTTTCGGTAATCAACTTGCCCGTTTTGCTCGTTGCTAGGGGTCGATCTTCACTGCGGTCCTGGTGAATACCTGCGGTTCCATAAAACGTCTACCGTAACGGATGCCGAACAACACAGCCAGCACCGCCGCGAATGCGAGTGGCTGTCGAACATCTGATTTCACGAGGAGGAAATAGTGTAGGACTCCCAATGCGGCCACGACGTAAGCGGCCCGGTGGAGCAGGCGCCACCGTTTCTGCCCGAGTCGACGGATCATGGGATTCGTCGAGGTTACTGCGAGAGGAACCATCAGCAAGAGCGCTGCGGTACCAACTTGCAGGAAGGTCCTCGTCCAGATTTCGTGCAGCGTACTGGCGACATTCAGCGCGCGGTCGAATCCGACGTAAATGGCCAGATGGATCAGCGAGTAAAAGAAGCCATACAAGCCGAGCGCCCGGCGAAACGCGATCCAACCACTCCAGCCAGTGGCCCAGCGCAGCGGCGTCATGAGCAACGAGAAAAACAGGAAGACGAGCGACAACATCCCCGTCACGTGCAATGCCTGGTTTACAGAATTCGCGCCCAAGTGCCCCTGGGTGGCGTCCCAGGCCAGCATGAGGCCGGGGATAGCTCCATTCACAATGACGAGTATTCGGTAAAACTGCTGCGGATTCATGACGTAATTGTTGTCTCATCTCATTTATTGGTAGCGAATTAAAGGAGACAGCGAATGGGACAATTCCGTGTCATGCTGCGCCAACCGTATTCTTTCGCTGCCTCTTTTAATTCGCTGCCTCTAATATCTGATGCAGTTTCGGTGTTCGCGGTGCTTATCATGTGGAACGTACTCGATCAAAAGTTCGTTCGCAGGTCCATCCCTGAATACAGCCCGGCGACTTGTTCTTCATAACCATTGAAGAGCAGTGTATTCCTGCGGCCCGGTTCGCCAATTCGCTGTTCGGTCGCCTGGCTCCAGCGTGGATGATCTACGTCGGGATTGACGTTCGCATAGAACCCATATTGCTTCGACGCGTAATGATTCCAACTCGTCTGTGGCTGGTCCGCGACCAGCGTGATACGAACGATCGACTTGATCCCTTTGAACCCATATTTCCAGGGAACCACCAATCGCACCGGCGCGCCGTCTTGAGGTGGCAGCGGCTTGCGATAGAGTCCCGTCGCTAAGAGCGTCAGCGGGTGCATTGCCTCATCGAGCCGCAGCCCTTCAACATACGGCCAATCCAATACCGCGTGTTGTTGACCAGGCATGCGGATCGGATCCAGTAATGTCTCGAACGCCACGTATTTGGCATCCGCTGTGGGTTCGACTGCTTCCAGAAGATGCGCGAGTGGCAGGCCAGCCCAGGGGATCACCATCGACCATGCTTCCACACACCGCATCCGATAGACGCGCTCTTGTGGCTGGCTGAGCGCATGCAGTTCGTCGATGGTAAAACTGCGCGGCTTGCTAACCAGGCCGTCAACGATCACTTTCCAGCCATCCGTCTTAAAATCTGCGGCGGCCTTGGCGACGTCGTACTTGCTCGTAGTGAACTCGTAGAAATTGTTATACCCCAGGATCCGGCGTTCGGCCGTGGACGGTTCATCGACACGCCAACCACGGGCCAGCAGTGCGGCCTCAGAGTCAAGCGGCTTTTGCAGCGCAAGCGGCGTTATTCCGGTCGGCGCCAATTCGACCTTTCCATAGGGATTGAACCAGCGATACAACGACGCCGTGGCCAAAACACTTCCGACAGCGAGTCCAGCGCGCATCCAACTACGCCGGTTGTAATAGACCTCCGGCGGAGTAATTTCGCGTTCGGGAATCTCGGGAATGTCGTCCATACGAGTGATTCAGCAATTCTGATTGCGGCTAACGCGACAACAACTTTGATGACAGACGCGACTGAAATTGTACCACGCGCTCTGTAGCCTGACTCTTTGAGCCGGGCGAATCCGCTGCGGAAGAAGCGCCCGACTCTGGAGAGTCAGGCTACATCATATCAGCCGGCGTCCAGTCATGCTCTCGGGAATTGGCGCACCAAACGCGGCGAGGATCGTCGGAGCCAGGTCTTCCAGTTTGGGTGTGCCCGCGGGGAGCGGTCGGCTACTTAATAAGACTCCAGGAACGTAGGTCGGATCGATACAGTGATCTCCACTCCAGGCATTCAGGTTGTCGCTGACATGTTCTCGGGGAAAGCCTCCGAGAATGGTTTCCCAGGAGGCTCGATAGTTCTGTTCATAACCCACAATCAGATCGGGACTGTCGGCCGCATGGGGTCCGGCATAGGCTTCCGTCGCCCGGTAGACGCGGGCGATGACCTTGCCGCCCGTCTGGGGATCGGTGACCGCCTGCAGTCGCTCGACGAGTTCGCGGGCCAGGCGGTCTGCTTGTGCGTCAGTCACCATCCCGTGGACTTCTCGTCCCTGGCGATTGAGATATAGACTGTTGATTCCCAAGCCATAAGCTCGTGTGCGCTTCCAGTCGACATTCTGAAAACCAGCCGAGCCATCTCGCACCGGGGGGCGGCTGGTTCGCAAATAGCCATTGTCCAGGAGCCAGGAGTTCAGATTGAATTGCCGCCGGAACGATCCAAAGCCGTGGTCCGACATCACAATCAACCAGCCATTGGAGTCCAATCGCTGCATGGCCTGCCCGACCGCCTTATCGATCTTCTCGTAGAGCGTCCCGATGAAGTCTCCCTGTGATTCCGCCAACTGCTTGGAATACTGCGGGTGGCCCGGGTCGATCGCTCGCCAGAACACGTGCGAGTTCAAATCGAGTGTCGAGAAATAGAAGAACAAGAATCCCTTGTGAAATCTCGCGAGCTCCCGTTCATAACAACGCAGTCGTTCCTCGTGCACGAACAGCGCCTGTTGACGGTATTCGCCCGCATCCAGAACTCCTGCAGAGAGCGCGTTGGTGTCTTCGATCATGCCCTGGGTGTAATAGTATCCCAGTTCCTGAACAAGCTGTTTGGAATATCCCGCCGGCGTGGAGAGGGGTACCGATGGCTTGGCGGGATCGATGTTGACCGGTGAGATATACAACGAGAAGGGATCGCGGACACTCTTCAGATAGAACCGGCAAATGCCGGTGACGGAGACGGCGAAGGACAGCAACTCAAAGCGCACGGCGATCCAGTCGCTCCATTCCCCCTGCTTCAGAATGAGAGTCTGATTTTGGATCGTAATTTTGACGGCCGCCTGTTCCGGATCCCGAACGACTTCAAACGCAACTTTGACCTGTTCTTCCTGGGCGGAGAACTCATTGTAGGGACCGTCCAACCGGCAAGTGACCTGGTGGTTGTCCAGCTTGATCCTTTCGATCCGTCCGCCGGGGACATCGTGAGTTCGCGAATCCGGGGCATCGGTGAGAAAGGTAAAACTTCCATAGCCCCCTTGCAGGTCGGGGGTCCCCATCCCGGAGAGGGTTGTCGCGTCTCCTTCCGTGGGTGGAAAGTTGGCAGGGATGCGAAAGACGGTACAGTCGACTCCACGGCGTTCCAGTTCGTTCCAGAAGGTGGCACCCTTCCGCAGGTTCTGCATCTTGGCCGGAGCACTGGGGAGTACGAATTGTCCCAGGCGCCATGGTTCGCCTGATTTTTCCAGTCGCGCCGTGGAATGGTACGGCTGCATGGTCGCCGGGTTGCGGGCGATAAAATCAAAGATGCCGTGCCCACCGGGATTGGTTCCCGAAATAAAATTGGACCACGCGACCGGACTTTGCGGCGGGAGGCTAGTCGCCAGTTTCTGCAAAGAGCCGGAATCCCGAAGACGCTTGCAGTTCGGCATCCGTCCGGCGGCGATGAATTGCTCCAACAGAGTAGGATCCATGCCGTCGATCCCCAGCACGATCATCTGTTCGAGCGAGCCGGCCCCCTTCGGAGCCGCGCCGCGTCCGCACCCCGCCGCGAGGGCGAGAATTCCGGCCGACTGGAGAAATCGGCGGCGGGAGAGGGATTGCGGGACTCGGAACTTCCTGCCGTTCATGGGCGTTGGTATCTACACAGGTGACGGAATCGAACAAAACGCTGGCAATATGACAATAAACTGCTCCCCTCGGCCTGGTACTCCGGGGAGAGGGGTCGGGGGTGAGGGGCAACGATATACCATCGACTTGGATTACTATTCTCCCCGATAATGTCCGATGTTTTGATGTCGATCGAACGACGCTCGGAATGCCCCTCACCCCCGGCCCCTCTCCCCGGAGTACCAGGGCGAGGGGAGCGAACTCTCATCATATTTCCAGCGTTTTCTTCGGTTTCGTTACTTGTGTAGATACCACGCCCGCGAGCGGGGTGGCGTAGTTAGTCCGCACGCTTACTTCTTGGCTGGCATAAACGCATCGTTCGCGGCC
>JAQGHS010001006.1 GCA_028291605.1 Planctomycetaceae bacterium
ACAGCGCGTGATCTGCGGGAGGGAAATCCATAGTAATAGATGTGCTTCAAACACCGACAATAGATCTTGCCGGCCGCGTTTTTTGTCGATCAGCGGTCGGAATTCTTCACGATCGGACGCCTGGCAAGCTGCAGTAGAGCAGCGTTCGTACGATGAAAAGCGGGTTTTCCTTACGATTTTGAATACTCGAATCAGGAATGATTTGCAATTCGAACTTGAGGCAGTTGGGCCTCAAAAGAGTCCCAGATACTGGAAAATCTGGGGCGGAATTGATCGAACATTAAAAAACACTGGAAAATATCGAAAATTTGCCGTTGAACTCATTGACAATACGGGATTTACCGAGTTTACTACCGGCACGACCTGCGAGAGTTGCGTGGTATCAGGTGATTCTGACCCCTCGCAGGGTTGACAAAACAGGAGGTTAGTGATGGCCAAAGCCGCCGCAGCGAAGGACGTACCGAAGAAGGCCCGTACCAAGTCGGATATCTTGGCAACGTTGGCCGAAAAGACCGGTCTGAGCAAGAAGCAGATTGGTGAAGTCGTCGAAAATCTGGGTGCATTGATCACCGGAGATTTGGGCAAGAAGGGGCCCGGGATGTTCACTTTGCCAGGTTTGGCAAAGTTCAAACTCGTCCGCAAGCCCGCTTCACCCGCTCGCAAGGGAATCAATCCCAAGACGAAGGAAGAGATTACGATCAAGGCCAAGCCCGCTTCCAACGTGGTTCGTATCCGCGCGTTGAAGGCACTGAAGGAATCGGTCTAAAGCGTATTGGTCTCGGCCGAAGCGTAGACGTACCCGGGTCCGATTCACGCAAATTCGCTGGGAAAACTAACCGGAATTTGCGCCCGAATATAGGCTCGGTAGACGTTGCGTGACGCTGGGGTCCATTCCGCCCGTCAGCCAGTTCGAATTGCTGTTCCAGCGCGATTCATTCCGTTTCGCAGAAGACAGTCCCGGCAGCCTTCACATGGAAATGTCAGCAGTGACAAGCTGAGTTGATGGGTGATCGTCGAGTTATCGACGATGCCCCGATGGGGTTAAAGAACATTGAGGCGGAGCTAATCGCAAGGTTGGCTTCGCCTTAGTTTTTTCTACCGGCGGGATGGGTTACATCCGTCACATTTTTGCCCCGCGAGATTGATGGGGAAGTGACTTGGAACGGACGGGGCAGGTGAGATTCAGACGGCTGTTGAGAGACGCCACTTTCCCTTTCCCTGCGGAGTTGCTCGCCCGTACTACCGAGGCTTGAGCACTCAAGAGGAATTGTCTTTTGAACTTACAGCCGGTCTCGGAAGCTCTTTTTCGACGCCTGTGCAGCATGTAAGGCGAGATAGTTCCGGCGTTGTAACCGATTTGTTGAAAGCGAGTTGCGCTGCGTTCAAGATGCTGGATCGGCCCTTCCATCGGGGACGCAACAAAAATCACCGCTTTTCTTTTAGATCTTGAGCTATTCTTGCTCTGGAAGTGCTTGGATACGGGCCGCCTAGGTTTTACGCAGATTTCCATCTGATCGTTCCTGACGCACAGATCGGCAATTTTTCGCGAGCGAGATGAAGTGGTCTCGCAAGAACCAACTGGCCGTAGATCCCGCTCCCTTGGATCATTTGAATATGTTGAATCATCCGTTTCGAAAAGTCTTGATCGTCGATGACAGCCCCATGATGCTGCATCTGCTGGACAGGGTGCTGTCGGCTGGTGGATATGAAGTGCATCAATCGAGAAATGGTTTCGAAGCCCTTGAGATCATGCAGGACGAGTGCTGTGACTTCGTGATCACCGACTGGCATATGCCCAATATGGACGGCATTGAACTGTGCCGCCAGATCCGTGCCATCGATTGGCCGCAGTACGTCTTTATCGCCGTGTTGACGAGTTCTGACTCTTCGGACGACTTGATTGTGGCTCTGGATGCTGGTGCCGATGACTTTTACATCAAGCCGGTCGTGGCCCCGGAGTTATTGGCTCGTATGCGGGCCGGCACACGTTTTCTGTCTCTGGAACGCCAACTGCGAGTCCAGGCGCGCCTGGATCCGCTGACCGAAGCCTTGAATCGCCGCACATTCGAAGAGATGTTTTTGCGCGAATGGAATTTCGCCGAACGGCATGGCACGCAACTGTCCTGTGTCATGATGGACGTCGACTACTTCAAATCGGTCAACGATCGTTTCGGTCACCCCGTGGGAGATGATGTCCTGCGATCGCTGTCGCAGATCCTGAGGGACCAGTCGCGGACGCCTGACTATGTGGCGCGGTATGGGGGTGAGGAATTCTGTGTGATGCTGCCACACACCGATGAAGAGGGAGCTGCTGCGTTTGCTGAGCGTTGCCGGATCGCAATCCTGAACGAGCCATTCTTGACTGCGGAAGGCTCCGTCCACGTGACGGCGAGCTTCGGGGTGGCTCAGCGCGAACGTGAGACATCCCGTCCGGATCACCTGCTGGAACGAGCTGATCAGGCCCTGTTGTGGGCCAAGAAACAGGGACGGAACCGCGTTTACACGCATCACATCAGCCGTGCCGAACGTGGGGTGACGCCATTGCCGCCGACTCGGCTGTCGGCCGACCATCAGCGGATCAACCGCGAATTGGCCGCGCTGTGCGAGAAGATCGAACCGGCCGAAGCGGAACTGGTTCGTTAATTGGTAGCCACGCTCACCAGAGCGTGGGCCCGGTAACCATCGACTTAATCTACAAGAACCGATGTTGGTCCCCCACGGTCTTGGCGACCGTAGCTACGATCGTTACTTTTCGGGTGCCTTGTAGGCCTGCGCCGGGAACTTACCCCGCCAGAGAGCCAACGACCGTCCGGCATGCGACAGGAATGTGTAACTGGAAGCCACGTCGCGGTCTGACATTTCGTCGACCGTCTTGACCAGCCACTGGCCCGCTTTGACGAGCACTTCACGCGGCGGGTGGACGGCTTCTGGTGCGAAGGCCCACCATTCCAGGGCATGACCGGTTGCGAGAATCTTGCGTGTTCGCGCCGGCTGGGTTTCGTTGTCAGACTTGGGCGAGCCGTCCCAGTTCAGATCCCAGCACCCGTCAGCGTCTTGATGGGCGACCAGCTTCTGCGTGACGGAATTCAGATGTGCGACGACCTGGGCGTGCATGGCGTCGGACAGCAGCGGCTGCTTCTCGTGCAGGCGGAGTAGAATCGTCAACGTGTGCAGTCGATGGTTACCGGCACAGACACCCTGAGTCAGTTTCTGTCGCATGATCCGATTCGCCAGATCATCAAAGCTGATCCGTTGTCCTTCCGTCGTGAACCAATGACGGTTCGTCGGCGAGTACAGGGCGAAGGTCAGCGTGGACCATTCATACTCCACCTGGTTGAGGCTGAAGGACTTGATGGCACTTTGATAGATGTCATTGACTGTCCGCTGCCCTTTTTCACCGGGCCCGGTTAGCACCGGGTAGTCGAGGGGCGTCCCAGTCTCGGCCAGGCAGGCGAGGGTATGATCGACGTGACTCGCGGTGGCCAGTCCCGTTTGCAGGCGTGGCCGCAGTCCGTAGCTGGTTTTCACCATCAACGGTTTGGTCCCTTTTTCCCAGGCCTTGGCGAACAGACGATAGTCGAGCAGTACGTCCCGCAATTCCTGGCCGGAGTAGCATTCGGGGTCGTTGAACTTCGCTTCGACACCCCAGAACCGCAGGGCATGGTCAAGATGATTGACCTGGGGATTGTGATGTCGCAATCGCGGTCGCAGCTTGTGCAGGACACGTTGCAACTGTTCGTCGGACACGATCTCGGGGACGTTATAGCGCGGTGCGACGATCGGTGGATTGGTCAGGGCTTGAGGGAGCGCCTTGGCATCTTCCAATTGTTGATGACGCAACGCGGCCCACGTCAGGCCGCCGCCGAGAACGATCGCGTGGCAGATCAGCCAGACGACGGCACGAGTCGACAAGGTCGCCGAGGATTGCGGAGCGGGTGTATTGATTGATTCGGTCATGGTTGAGCGACGTTCGGCATGAATCAAATGTTGGACGATGCTGAAGAATTAGCTTTGGTGAGCCGGGCGGCGTAAGCCCCCGGATTCTGCGGGTCTATTTCTGAAACACAGAGGCGCGGAGACCACTGAGATCCGACAATTCCTCTGTTTTATCTGTGCCTCTGTGTTTCCTAAACTCATTGAAAAGAATCCGGGGGCTTACGCCGCCCGGCTCACCTAATCATTTTTTGCGCATTCACCTAGTTGGTGGCGTCGGGGGTCTCAGTCGCGGCTTTCTTGGGGGCCTCAGCCTTCTTCGATTCAGCGGCCTTGGCTTTCGCTGCCGCGGCCGCCCGTAACGATTTCAGCAACGCTTCATCGCGCGTCACAATCACCGCCAGATCATCCTCATAGACGATCTTCCAGTCCTTCAGATTACGAACTTCAACATCCATCGTCGCCTGGTCGGGCTTGTGGATGACGAACGTTTCGATGTTGTATTTGTTGATCTGCTGCTGCCAGCCGTTCCCACCGGATGCCAGGCCCATGTAGTCCTTCCAGTAGCGGTTAGGAGCCAGATGGACGGCGTTGGTCGTCATGAAGACCTTCAGTCCCGGGGGGCCCTGCCAGGCCAGCCAGTCTCCCCACCATTGCGGATTGAAGATCTGGCCTTGCGGTGGATGTCGGCGCAGGAATGCCGTAGCACCGAGCGGGGTTTCCGCACTGTAGAGTCGGTCGGGCTTGCGACGTTCGCCGCCCAACAAGGGTGTCGCCAGGTGAGACAATGCAAAGCCGTACCAGCCGACCAGAATGCAGAACAACGTGATGATGTGGCTCCGCTTTTGCAGCCGCAACCACCATTCGTCCGAGATCATGCCAGGGCGGTTGTGGAGCCAACTCATGCCGCGCCGAGCCATCTCGGCCAGATGCGGCAGCATGGCGTAGGCGAAGACAAAGCCGTACCAGCCGATCATGCGGACATTGGCGATTGTGGTGTAGATCAGCACGGCCATCATCAAGATCTCGGCCGGCCGAATGGGTTGTTTGCTGAACCGGTAGAGCACCAGCATCAACAGCCACGACAGGCACATCTGCACGCCTTCCGGCATGGTGAATTCCAGCTTCTTCCATTCCATGACGTCGGGCAGATTGGGATTCTTGGAGAACTCCAGCGCATTGAGCAACTGGTCCATCCCATAAGGATTAATCAGCGACGCAGCCACGGCGAGCTCAGTGAGAAATATCCAGCGATGCAGCCGCCGATCGGATAATACCTGGACGACATCTCGCGTCTTCCAGGCGACTTCGATCAATCGCCCGGCGGCCTGGCAGGCGAGCATCGCGATGCCCACCATGAATGAGCCATGCGTGTTGGCCCAGAACACAAACGTCGAAAAGGTCAGCGAGGAGAGCAGGATTTCGCTGCCCCAAGTTGTCGTTTCAGGGACTCCGGTCAGTTCGGCGTCATCCCGTTTACGGTCTAGCCAGGCGAAGACTCCCAACAGCAACACGAAGGACAACGTGCCGAACATCTCGGGGCGCACCGTGGCGTGGCGGCTCCAAACCAGAAAGAAGGCCAGTCCCATCCCCAACATCGCCGTACCGAGCTGGCGGCTCTTCCAGTAAAAAGCGGCGACCAACAGCACGTAGGAAGACCACACGACGACCGTATACAGATGCGAGATCCATTCGGGGCCTCCGATCCGCTGCACTCCTGCAAGAATCACCTGCCCCAGCCAGGCACTGGCGATGACGGGGACACCTTGGGCATAACCGACAAACGGGTCTTCGGTGGGCAAGGCGCGATGTTTGATCATCCAGTCGCCGTAGGCCACATGGCCCCACAGGTCTGTATGGAACAGCGGCTGGTAGCTGAGATACATGAAAAACAGGGCGAAGTAGGCCGTAATGCCCACGTTGGCATAGCCCAGCGCCCATTTCTGACTGAGCTTGGGTTCGAGCTCAAAAACTGATCCCGAGGCGGTCTCTTCGGTTTCGGCGGTCTCCTGGATGTCAGTCGATGTGGACATATTGGATTCGTGATTCCCGATCTGCGGATCTCGGATTCTCGTCAGGGAGCGCGCATTTTGAGCCGCGCTGCACACTGACAGGTCAGTCCCCCAAGCTACAGAATCACACCTACCACGGGAAACGGGAATCTGGCGAAAAAGGTTTGTAGGAGCGGAAAACTTGGGATGGTACGCGTCGTGGGACGGGTGTGGAGAACCCGTCCCACGTCATCATTCCCACGTTCAGGATGTATCCGGCGTATTGGTTACTACCCGAATAATTCGCATAGTCGGCGAATTGCGAGGTTCCGTCACAGGCCAGAACTTGTTCACAACTGCTGTTTCCCGGCTACCGAGATGCCAGATTCCGGTCATCTTAAGTCGTGCGAAGGACGATCAAAACAATGTTTCCTGTGATTCCTTACGCAACGATTATTCTAGACACGGCCACGAATGCGGAGCACGCCACGTGACATTCGTGAACAAGGTGTCTTGTTTCTTATTGGGTGAGATAAAGCAAGTATTCTCATCGGGAGTTGTCAATTTAGAGAGAATTGCGGAATTGGCGAATGCAATTTCCGGAACCAGACTGCTCACAACATGCTGATCAGCCTCATGTTGTGGTGAATCTAATGGGGGAAGGGCGATGGAAATGCCGCTCGCGCCTCAGCGGGATTTACTAGACACGTACAATATGCATGGGTGGCGAACGCCGAACAGCAATCCCCAGCCGTAGCTGGAGTTGAGGTTTAGGCGACTGCCAATAGCGGGTGGATTGGGATCTGGCGGCCGGGAGGTTCGTTGAGATTCGGCGACTTGTCGCTGATTGTCACCACGTGCAGTGGGTTTACGAGCTATATTGGCAGCAACAGTCCCCCCTGTTGCTGTCCGATCCCGAGTGAAATTCAAAAATAAAATGGCGAAACATACTCCGTTGATTACGGATTACGAGGGGGAAAATCATGGCCCGTGACGAAGCACTGCTACGCATTCATCAACAATTGATTGCGAAACGAGATAATCTGCGGCGGTCGATGGTCGAGGATCTGCATGCTGCAGAAGTCCACGACGAAGGTGTGGGCGACGAATGTGACGCCGCCTTGGATGGAGCCCAGACCGAGATCAATTCTCAACTTGCTGCCCTTGAGAGCCGCGAACTGACACAAATTGACCAGGCCATTCAGCAAATTCGCGACGGCCACTATGGCATCTGCGAAGGTTGCGGCGAAAAGATTTCTCTCGTCCGGCTCAAAGCCCTCCCCTTCACGACGACTTGCATCAAGTGCCAGCGCCGCGAAGAAGTCCGCGAAGAGGGACACCATGCCGACGACGATGCCGACTGGGCATCCGCGTTCCGCACAGATTCGTCCAGCAAGGACCGCGAAATCACCATCAACGATCTTGAGCTAGACTTGTAATTATTGTCGCCACGCTCGCCAGAGCGTGGGAATTCGGGTAACGCGGTCGTTGAAATCAACCACGTTCTAGCGAGCGTGGTTACGGAAAAACTGAATCGGCCACAATCGAGGTACTCATCGAGATTGTGGCCTGATTTTTGCAAAGAGAGTCGTTGATCGCTCCGCGATCAAAATGGGGCTGGTAGCAGAACTCGCCAAGAGTTCTGGTTTCCTAAGTGACAAGCCCCGAAGTCTTGGCGACTTCGGCTACAAGATGTCAGGCGGGCGGATTTTCAATCCAAATCACATCCCTGGTGGACAAAATTGGGGCACAGTGGGTAGTCTGTAGGAGCAGGATGGAGTTCGAATCTCCGGATTTGTCCTTCAAACTCATTCTTCGGGCCATCTGTCAGTTCCACGTGCGATTGTGAATTTGCGTCCGTGCAGTCTATCGAAAAAATACTGTCAGAACTGCCCGAGCACGACGCTTCGGCGAACTCGAACTACGTAACCCGACCGAAGATTTCAGCACAAGCAGGAGGCTTGTCTGCCGGGTGCCGACGGAGAAGCCGACATGTCGACTCGTCGCCCTTTGATTGCCATCTGCTGCGGCATGCTCGGATTTGGCTTTGTGCTGGGAGTCACCGCTGACGCCTGGCGATTCGGGATGTCGGCCGAAGCAAATTCACTCGATGCCGACGTGGCCGAACGCCTGTACGGCGAACTCCGGTCGGCCAACTCGCCGCTGCAGATTCTCAGTGATCATCAGGCGAAGGTAGCTCGTGTTTGTACCCAGAGTGTCGTGCACATTCAAAGCGAACGATTTGTCGGTGCCCGCCGCGGAATGGTGGAAGAGACCGGCTCGGGAATCATCGTCAATAATAAGAAAGTGCCCGGGTTCTATGTGGTGACCAATCGCCACGTTGTCGACGGCACTGATTTGAAGAATATCTCGATCCATCTGTTCGATGGCCGCATTCTGTCCCCCGTGAAAATCTGGAAGGACAAGGCGTCCGATCTGGCTGTTTTGGGGCTGAAAGAAACCGACCTCCACCCGGCCCGCTGGGGTGATAGCCGGAAGCTGGAAATCGGGCACGTGGTCTACGCCATGGGCAGCCCGTTCGGCTTAAGCCAATCCATGACCCAGGGCATCATCAGTGCCAAGGGACGCCGGGCCCTGGAGCTGGGACCGAACACCGAAGTCATCAACCAGGACTTCCTGCAGACCGATGCCGCGATCAATCCCGGCAACAGCGGCGGACCGCTGATCAATCTGCAAGGTGAAGTCATCGGCATCAACACGGCGATTGCCTCCAACAGTGGCGGCAACGAAGGTATCGGATTCAGCATCCCCAGCAACCTTGTGTTGCAGGTGATTGATCAATTGCTGGAATACGGCAAGGTCAATCGAGCCTACCTGGGTGTGAAGCTGGATCCCGAGTTTGACCTCGCGACGGCGCATCGTTTGAAGCTGGACCGTCTCCGCGGAGCCCGCGTCATGCAGGTCTACGAAGACACGCCCGCCTCGCGAGCCCGCCTGGTGTTTGACGACGTGATCCTGTACTTCGATGGTGTCGAAGTTCACGACGAAAATCACTTGATCCACCTGGTCAGCTTGCAGCCGCTCAACAAAGAGATCACCGCGATTGTCATGCGTGGCGGAGTGAAGATCACGGCGATCGTGAAACTCACGGAGCGTCCCGACACCCGTCAATCCGCCACTGACAAGAGTAAGCCCGGTAATGGAGTGCTCATCGAGAAGCTGGGGCTGACCCTAAATGCCATCAACTCCAAAGAGGCCCGCGACCTGGGTTATGCGAAGACGACGTCGGGCCTGCTGGTAGTCAGTGTTGACCGTCAGGGACCGCTGGCCGGCAAGGTCCAGCTCTACGACCTGATCGAAGAAGTCGCTCGCACCCCGGTCCATACTGTGGACGATCTGCAAGACTTGCTGGAGAACCGCGATTCTGTGAATTCG
>JAQGHS010000003.1 GCA_028291605.1 Planctomycetaceae bacterium
GCGAGTGACAGTCTGGATGCCTATCCTACGAAAGAATCCCGGGGCTTACGCCGCCGGGCTTGCCTGATGCAGTTTCTTGGAGCGGGGACGGATCAAGACCATGACCTCCACCAAATACATCCTCGCCCTGGACGAAGGCACAACCTCCTGCCGGGCGATCGTGTTCTCCGCGGCAGGACGGGTGCAGTCAGTCGCTCAGCAAGAGATCCGCCAGATCTATCCGCAACCGGGGGCCGTCGAACACGACCCCGAAGAGATCTGGAACCGGCAACTGGCGGTCGCTCGTGAGGCTCTGCAAAAAGCCGGCATTGGCGCGGATCAGGTCGCGGCGATCGGGATCACGAACCAACGTGAGACGACTGTCCTCTGGGAGCGGAGTTCCGGCCGGACCGTCGGCAATGCGATCGTCTGGCAAAGCCGCGTATCGGCGCCGATTTGCGACCGCCTGAAGGCCCAGGGGTTGGAGAAAACGTTTCGCGACAAGACCGGACTGGTCATCGATGCCTACTTTTCCGGGACGAAGATCAAGCATCTGCTCGATCAGACTCCCGGCTTGCGGAACCTCGCCGAGCGTGGCGAGATTCTGTTCGGGACGATCGATACCTATCTACTCTGGCGGCTGTCGGGAGGCAAGCTGCACATCACCGACGTCAGCAACGCCAGCCGCACCCTGCTCTTCAATATTCAAACGCTGCAATGGGATGACGAACTGCTGAAGCTGTTGAATATCCCGAAGAAGATGCTGCCCGAGGTTCGGCCGAACAGTGAAGTCTATGGGCAAACGGCCCCTGAGCTGTTTGGCCACCCGATCCCCCTGTCAGGAGCAGCCGGCGACCAGCAGGCGGCGATGTTCGGACAGGCCTGTTTTCAATCGGGGAGCGCGAAGAACACGTACGGCACCGGCTGCTTCATGTTGTTGAATACCGGACCGTTTGCCATTCCGTCGCGGCATGGATTGCTGACGACGATTGGCTGGCAAATCGGCAAACAGGTCACCTATTGCCTTGAGGGCTCGGTGTTCATCGCGGGGGCCGCTGTGCAGTGGTTGCGGGACGAACTGCAGATCATCAAGTCATCGGATGAGATCGAAGCCCTGGCGCGGGAAGTTCCCGATAACGGCGGCGTCTATTTTGTCCCGGCACTGGTCGGACTGGGGGCTCCGTATTGGGATTCGCAGGCGCGAGGCACCATTATGGGATTGTCTCGTGGATCGGGACGAGCTCATCTGGCCCGTGCGGCGCTCGAAGCGATGGCCTATCAAACTCGGGACATCCTGGAAGCCATGCAGGACGATGCCGGAATCAAACTGCAGACGTTGAAGGTCGACGGAGGTGCCTCAGCCAACAATCTGCTGCTGCAATTCCAGGCGGATATTTTAGGGACCAGCGTGCAACGGCCGGTCGTTCAGGAAACCACCGCGCTGGGTGCAGCATATTTGGCCGGGCTCGCTGTCGGGTATTGGAAGGACCAATCCGAGATCGTTAGCAATTGGGCCTTGGACCGCGAGTTCCAGCCCGATTTGTCTGCTGCAGCGCGAGATCAACTCTATGGGACCTGGCAACGAGCAGTGGAGCGATCACGCGGTTGGTTGGATACCTAGACTGCAAGTACAAGCTCGAAGCGCAAACGAGTGCATCCCCAATTGTTTTTTGGGGGAAATGCACTCGCTCGCGCTTCGAGCTTGTATTTAATTGTCACGAAAACTTCAGCCGTGTGAATTCCCGCACGCGATTCTCAATGGCCGGTTCGACCGGCAAACGTTCCATGCTGCTGGCTCCGTAGAACCCCACGATCCCCTCGGTATGATCGAGGATGTACTGAGCGTCGGACGGTTCCGCAATCGGCCCGCCGTGACACAGAACCATAATCTCAGGATTGATCCGTTTCGCCGCGTCGCACATGTCCTGGACGGCCCATGCGGCTTCGGCCAAAGTCATGGCGGTTGAGGCCCCGATACTGCCCTTCGTGGTGAGACCACAATGCGGGATGAGAATATCGGCTCCCGCGGATGCCATCGCGGCAGCTTCTTCGGGATTGAATGCGTAGGGCGTTGTCAGCAGCCCCATCTCGTGGGCCTGCCGGATCATGTCGACTTCCAGGCCGTATCCCATGCCGGTCTCTTCCAGATTGATCCGGAATTTTCCGTCAAATAAACCGACGGTGGGAAAATTTTGAACTCCAGAAAAGCCGGCGTGCTGCACGTCGCGCAGAAAGAGTTTCATGATTCGAAACGGATCTGTGCCGCAGACTCCGGCCAGAACCGGGGTTCGGGGAACCACGGGCAGAACCTCGCGAGCCATATCCATCACGATGGCGTTGGCGTCGCCGTAAGGCATCATCCCCGCCAGTGACCCCCGTCCTCCCATGCGAAAACGGCCCGAATTGTAGATGACCAGCAGGTCGATGCCACCGGCCTCAGACATCTTGGCACTCAGGCCCGTTCCGGCACCGCCACCGACGATCGGAATCTTCTGGTCGACCTTGGCCCGCAGCCGAGCCAGGATGTCATTGCGTTGAAACAGGCTCAAGGGAATTTCTCCACGGGAAAGGTAGTTCGATGTGCTGGATTCTAATCGGACGGTGGCCAGGCACAAAGCCAGCCAAGCGGGCACGAGAATTCGGACGCTCCGCGGGACAAAATTGATCGACTGGTCCACCACTATGGAGATTTTTATCTCAAATTCTCATTTCTGTCCGGCTGTGAGAACTTTTCTCGGACGGCAAAATCGGTTCCTGAAATCAGGAAATCGCTAGACCTGCGTGATCTTACGGGGGCCGAAAAGCCGTTGTTTTCAATATGATGGAGGAGATGGGAGTGAACCGCAGTCGTTCTGATTGCCATCGCAGCCTGTCGAGTTCCGGTTATCATCCAGCTTCGTTCGCGGTTAACTCACTCGCGGCGGCGAACCTTGATCAAGGTTTGCACATCTGCTGGATGCACACACGGGAGTGGTACCGCGAAGTACCAAATTGATGCCTGATTCTCTGGATCTCGTTACCGATACGTCACACCCCGAGATGGTCCCCAGTCGTAGCGGCGCTGCGAGCGTGTATTGCGCTCGCGGGATCACCAAGATCTATCGCATGGGCGAAGTGGAGGTCCATGCCTTGCGCGGAGTGGATCTCGACCTGTTTGAGGGTGAGTTTGTGGTGCTGCTGGGACCGTCCGGCAGCGGGAAATCGACCTTGTTGAATATCCTCGGGGGACTCGATGTTCCGACGGCTGGGCATGTCAGTTACCGCGGGAAAGACCTCACCTCGAACGACGATGCGTTGCTGACGGGTTATCGCAGACGCCATGTCGGGTTTGTGTTCCAGTTTTACAATCTGATTCCCAGCCTGACGGCTCGGGAAAATGTTGCCTTGGTGACGGAGATTGCTGAAAACCCGATGCGCCCCGAGGAAGCCTTGGAGATGGTTAATCTCGGCCATCGTCTGGACCATTTTCCGGCCCAGTTGTCGGGTGGTGAGCAGCAGCGCGTGGCGATTGCTCGCGCGGTGGCCAAGCGGCCGGATGTGTTGCTGTGCGACGAACCAACGGGGGCTCTCGATATTGAGACGGGAATCGTGGTCCTGGAAGTCATTGAACGAGTGAATCGAGAGTTGGGGACGACGACCGTGGTGATTACTCATAATGCGGCGATTGCTGGGATGGCGGATCGCGTGGTCTCCGTTGCCAGCGGTCGAATCAGCCATGTGAAGATAAATGAACACAAACAGCAGCCAAGTGAGTTGCAGTGGTAGCGACGTTTACGTCGCCCAGGCGAGCGTTGGGCGTAAGCCCAATGGTTTTTAGCGAGGTTATCAGTCCTAAGAAACTCCAACTAAACCTATCGACCAGTGTCGGTGATCGCTCCGCGAACACAAGCGTCTGATCGCGGAGCGATCACCGACACTCACCCGACTCGGAGAGTCAGGCTACAGAAACAAATGAAGGCCCTGGATCGCAAATTGCTGCGGGACGTGCTCCAGATGTGGGGGCAGTTGCTGGCGATTTGTGCGGTGATCGCGTGCGGCGTTGGCACGTTCATCATGACGCAGAGCGCACTGGCGGGACTGTCTTACACGCAGCAGACCTATTATGAGCAATCTCGGTTCGGTCGCATTTTCAGCAATGTGAAGCGAGCGCCCCTCTCGGTCGGCAAACGCATTTCTGAGATCCCCGGCGTCTCGCAGATGCAATTGCGAGTCGTCCGCGACGTGACGCTGGACGTCGCCGGGATGACGGAACCGGCCGTCGGCCGATTGATCTCGGTTCCCGAACACTCAATGCCCGCGCTCAATACGTTGTATCTGCGTTCGGGACGTTACATTGAACCGAACCGGCCCGATGAAGCTCTCTGTAGCGAAGGCTTCGCGAAGATGCACGGGTTGAAGCCGGGCGACAAAGTGACGGCGATCATCAATGGCCGGCGCAAAGAACTGGAAATTGTCGGGATCGCCCTGTCTCCCGAATACATCTATCAAATTCGCGCCGGCCAACTGGTGCCGGATGACACGCGGTTCGGTATCTTTTGGATGGGTGAAATCGCACTGTCTGCAGCATTCGATATGCAGGGAGCGTTCAATGATATCTGTCTCGATTTGACTTCGGACGCCAACGAAGCCGAAGTCCTGCGTTCGCTGGATCGCATCACGCGGCCCTATGGCGGCATGGGAGCCATTGCCCGCCGGGACCAGATTTCCAACAAGTTCATCTCGGACGAAATCAGCAACCTCAAACGGATGGGGCTGATCGTTCCGGGGATTTTTCTGCTGGTGGCAGCCTTCCTGTTGAATGTGGTGCTTTCCCGCATTATTGCCTTGCAGCGAGATCAAATTGCCGCGCTCAAGGCATTTGGATACTCGAACTTCGCGATTGCCTGGCACTATCTGAAGATGGTGATCGTGGTGGTGCTGATGGGTGAGCTGATCGGTCTGGGGGTCGGCTGCATGCTGGGCATGCAGATCATGAATCTCTACACCAAGTTCTACCGTTTTCCATCGCTGACCTTCATGCTGCCGATGCACGTGGTGCTGGGCTCGTTCATGGTGTCGGCCACCTCCGCCATCGTGGGGACCGTCGGGGTGATCCACAAGGCCGTGTCGTTGCCACCCGCTGAAGCGATGCGTCCTGAGCCGCCGGCCAACTTTCGTCCGACCATTTTCGAACGCCTGGGATTGAATTCGTTGCTCTCTCAGACAGCGCGGATCATCGTCCGGAATATCGAACGACGTCCGATCAAGGCACTGTTCTCTTCGTTGGGAATTGCCCTGTCGGTCTCAATCATTATCCTGGGGCACTTCTCGACAGACTCGTTG
>JAQGHS010000055.1 GCA_028291605.1 Planctomycetaceae bacterium
CGGATCATTAGGGGCGTGAGAACGTTCTCCAACAGATCCAGTTCGGGCAACAAATGATAGAACTGGAAGATGAAGCCGAACACCCGGTTCCGCAGCCGGTCGCGATCTTGCCGCGGCAGGTCGTCGATACGTTGTCCGTCGAGCAGAATCTCGCCCACGTCGGGGCCGTCGAGCAACCCGAGCAAGTGCAGCAGGGTGCTCTTACCCGAGCCCGACTGGCCGATGATCGAGACGAACTCGCCACGCCGGACCTGGACTTCAACGCCGCGCAACACGGGGACTTGCAGCTTCCCCTTGCGGTAGGCTTTTTCCAGAGCAATTGCGGAAAGATGAGTCTGCGGCATTTTGATGCAACCTGTCATAGACAGACCCTGTGAGGCCGTCGAGATAGGGAATATTGACGATTCGCTATCAGGGACGGAGGAAATCGACCGTTCGGAAATTGGAGTGACTATTGGCATTCAATCCCACTCTATTCATATCGCAAACATTGGACGGGATTCATCTGGGCCGCACGACGTGCAGGGAGGATACTCGCCACGACGGCAATCGCCATCGCACCGAACGCGACCCAGAACACCATCAGCGGCTCGATGCTCGTGGGAATCGTCGGGAAATAATAGATGCGTTGATCGAACACTTTGTGGCCGGTCAGCCAGGTCAGCCACGATTCAATCCAGTTGATGTTCCAGACAAATAGCAGCCCGGAAATCATACCGACCCCGCTGCCTACGATACCCAGAGCCAACCCATAACCGAGGAAGATCGACTGCACTCCGGCTGAACTGGCACCTAGGGCCTTCAGCACGCCGATGTCGCGGGTCTTCTCGACAACGATCATGAAGAAGATTGCGAGAATGCCGAAGCCGGCGACGGCGATGATCAGGAACAGCAGGACGTTCAAAATGGCGGACTCCACTGACACGGCAGCCAGCAATGGACCTTGCTTCGACTCCCAGGTTTGTACGCTAAAGAGTCCCACCGGAAACTCAGCCGAAGAACGCAGCAAGTTGACGACCTCGTCCGCGTACTTGTAGTCCTTCAGCTTGATCTGGATCGTAGTGAAGCTGCGTTCGCCCGTCTTCGGATTGAGCATCCCGCGGACATCCTGCAGATAATCCAGATTGCAGAAGACGAGATTCGCATCGTATTCGCTCATGCCGCTTTTGAATGTGTCGACAATCGTGGCATTGAAGTGGACGACCTGGGGTGGCCGACCGGCACTGACGGTGCTGATCGCGATGTCGTCGCCGGGTACCGCCATGACTTCCGTTTCCAGCTTGTCCGTTTTCTGATTCTCATACTGGAAGCTGACGACTCCCAGACCCACATACAGCCGACCGGGCAACGGAGCCGCTTGTTCTTCGAGCGTCAGCTCGCGCGGTCCACCATCATTGAATGGATCAGGAGTGTTGAACGGGTTCTCGGCAGTTTGCAACTCTTCCGCTTCGGGGACGAAGGGGAATGTTTTTTCAGCAGCGACTGATGTCGCCGGGGCAGCCTCAGGCGGGGCCATTTCGGCATCTTCTTCGGGAGCCTCCGTCCGCTGCATCCAGCGTTGCTGATCCACGCGCATCTTGCGATATTTCACGTAAGAATCGAGCAAATCCCAGTTTGGATCCTGGTCCATGCTGCGTGCGGCTTTCTCGCCGGTACTGCTCTTTTGGAAGCTGGCGAGATGATCCTTCAGCACACCCACTTTGGCTTTGGAGGCGGGTTCGATACCGATCAGGGTGACCGGCTTCGTGATGTACTGGCCGCGCCATTGGAAGCTGGCCATGGCATAGATTTCCACGACCGGGCTCATTTCTTCGATGTACTTGCCCGCGACTTTGCGGACCTTTTCCATCGTGAGCTCGGGATTGGGCGCGCCATCGGTGCCGTTCACTTCGAGCACCATGTCGGCCAGGATCCCATGAATGCGTTCCCGCATCTGGGTGCTGAACCCGGCCATGACGCTGTTCACGACAATCATTGTCGCGACCCCCAGCATCACGCTGATAATGCTCGCCAACGCGATGTAGCGCGTTCGCAGATATCGAGAGCAGAGCAGCAGTTTATACATCTGGCCAATCCTTTGGCTGAGTCGACTTCATCCGTGTAGAAGAAATCGTAAGACTTCTTCGGTCTCTACCGTCGATTGCCGGAATTCTTACGAATTCTGCTACCTCCGGCGTTACGTCTCTGACGAATCCTCTTCGACTTCCCCGGCGGCGTTGCGGACTTCATGTCGCAGCAGCGGGAAGTAGATCACATCGCGAATACTATGGCTGTTGGTGATCAACATCACCAGGCGATCAATTCCGATCCCCAAGCCACCGGCAGGGGGCATACCGACCTTGAGCGCCCGGACGAAGTCATGGTCCATCTTGGCCATGGAATCTTCTTCCTTCTGCCCTTCCAACTGAGTCAGGAACAATTCTTCCTGCAAGCGTGGATCGTTCAGTTCGGTATAGGCATTGGCCAACTCCAAACCATCGATAAACAGTTCGAACCGCTCGGCGACCGTCGGGTCCGACGTCTTGCGCTTGGTCAAGGGGCACATCGACGCCGGATAATCAATCACAAAGACCGGCCCGATCAACTTGGATTCGACCGCTTCTTCGAAGATATCGTTAACGATCAGATCGTGGGCCTTGCCCTTGGTGTCGACATGGAAACGCTTGGCGGCTTCCATGACACCAGCGGCATCGTGCATATCGCAGCCAGCGTGTTCCTTGAACAGATCGCCGTACTTCGCACGTTGGAATGGAGGCGTGAAGTCAATTTCCTTCTCGCCCCACGGCAGCACCATTTCCTGGTCCGTCGCACGAATGGCATTCGTGAAGATGGCCTCGGTGAGGTCCATCATGGTCTCGTAGTTGCCATATGCCTGATACAGTTCGATCATGGTAAATTCGGGATTGTGAGTGCTGTCCACACCCTCATTCCGGAATACACGACCGATCTCATAGACGCGTTCCACACCACCGACCATCAGCCGTTTCAGGTGCAGTTCCAACGCAATTCGCAGATACAACTGCATATCCAGCGTATTGTGGTGCGTAATAAACGGCCGGGCCGCAGCACCGCCCGCAATGGCGTGTAAGACGGGAGTTTCCGCCTCGACAAAATTGCGATCCCGCAATGTCGACCGGATGGAGTTGATGATCTTGCCGCGCTTCAACATGCGCTCGAGGACCCCATCGTTATAAATGAGGTCGACATAGCGCTGCCGGAGCAGCATTTCGATGTCTTTCGCCCCGTGAAACTTTTCAGGCGGTTGAGCCAGCGACTTCGTGAGGAACGTCACCTGCGTGGCACCGACTGTGCTTTCGCCGGTGTTGGTGACCTTCAGATGGCCGTCTACCCCGATGATGTCACCCAGGTCGATGCAATTGATGAGTTCCCACTGCTCGTCGGTGAACTCGGACTTCGACAGCATGATCTGAATGCGGCCGGTCCAGTCCTGGATGTGCATGAACTTGAGTTTGCCCTTGTCGTTCCGCAGCATAACTCGTCCAGCCACACGGATTTCGGCGCCAACGACCCCTTTTTCGGTCGGGCACTTTTCGCGTGCGTCGCGGATCGCGACATGGTCGTCGAAGCGCTGGCCCCAAGGATCGATGCCCAAGGCTTCGATCTTGTGTAGTTTCTCCAGCCGAGCGGCTTCCAGACGATCAGTAGTCTCTGCGGACATATCGAGCGATTTCAATTCCACAGTCCCGAATGTTCGGGACAAACCCAGGTTTTAGTCTGCGGTTTCCAACGCAAAATGATGAAATACGTGGAAACAGGCAAACCGCCGCATCACAGCTGATCACGGCAAGACATTACAACTTGAGGAAAAATCTACGGGAGCTGAGGGAATATCGTCGAAAGTCAGAAAAGGGTCAATGGCAACGCCAATCTGCCACGTAAATGCACCTTATCTGTGTTGTGTAGATCCCTCTAAGTCCCATTGGCCCCATGTGTCCCATAAGTTTCATGAATGCGATGGGACTTATGGGACACATGGGGCCAATGGGACTGGGTAATTCACCCGACTCCGGAGAGTCGGGCTACGGGGGCGCTAGGTTGGTTGAGTTGAATCCATGCTGCTGCAGGAGTATTCTCGCCCCTTGGTATCTGGTCTCGACACCAACTGATTACGCAACTGGGGAGTGCCTCGCTCATGCCGACGAATGGTGAATTGAATCGCAAATTAAGGATGGCTCTGGTCGGCGGTGGCCAAGGGTCTTTCATTGGCCGCGTCCATGTGACGGCCGGCATTCTCGATAATCGTGCGGCCCTCGTGGCGGGTGCACTTTCGTCCAATCCCGAAAAAGCCAAGGCTTCTGCGGCCGACTATGACATCCCCTTGAATCGTGCCTACGGTTCGTATCAGGAGATGATCGAGAAAGAATTGGCACTCCCTGCCGATCAGCGGATCGATTTCGTCAGCATTGCCACCCCAAATCACATGCACTTCCCCGTCGCGAAGGCGGCAGTTCAAGCGGGCTTCAACGTCGTTTGCGATAAGCCGATGACCTTCGACCTGAAAGAAGCCGAAGAGTTGGCCGCGCTGGTCGCTAAGTCCAATGTGGTCTTCGCGGTGTCGCACAACTACACCGGGTACCCGCTGGTCCGTCAGGCTCGCGCGATGATTGCCGCGGGCGAACTGGGTG
>JAQGHS010000095.1 GCA_028291605.1 Planctomycetaceae bacterium
AAACTCCTCGCGCGTCAGTGCAGGATCTTCCTGTCCACACCACACTAACGGTGCGCGGACCGTCCGAGACCAGTCTTCGAAACTGCCCCAGGGACGCAACATGACGGCCGGTTGCCCAGCGACGTAGTAGGCCCTTAAGATGGTGAGTGCAGCAGAAAGGTAGGCAGCACGGTTTTCTAACGTGTGTTGCAGAATATTGGGGAACCGAAAATCGGAGCGGTTCTCGGGGTTCTCCTCCGGGCTCTGCAGGCGAATGTGGCAGACCCGCCGACCCGTGTCGGCGGCCAGTTGGACGTTGTTGCCAGAGCCGATCCAGGTAATGAAGATCGGTAGCTCGACGGCCTCTGAACGTCCCAGTATCCGATCCCGCCAGACGGTTGCGGTGAGCGCTGCGTCCAGCGATCCACATCCGAAGGCGCCGACGATGTTGTCGATCAGCACCAATACTTCTCCGCGCATCACGAGCGTGGTAATCCGTTTGCGGCACTCCTCGTCACTCTCTGGATTCGACATCCGCCCCAGTGAGCGCCCCGTTACGATCAGTGCGACCAATTCGGCGAGCAGTGTCTTTCCACTGCCGCGGATGTTGGCATCAATCAGAAATAGGGGAGCCGGACCACGGAACGCAAAACGGGCAACCAGCGTCAAGATAGAGGCGAGCCAGGCCGACTTGTGCTCCGGCTTGGCGAACGGAAAATCGGCGACCAACGAGACGAGAACTTGCGCCGCGGACCGCGCATCTGCCAATGTCGGATGTTCCGGGACGGTGATGGCAATCTCGGAGTCGAGATACAGGCCGGTGAGTGAGTCATATCCGGATTGAGTCAGAATGGTGCCGTTCGGACGTAATACGGGAAACTCGACAATCGCCTCCAAGCACCGCATCCCGGGCCAGGTTCCCCGTGAGGCCACTGCTTTGACACACCAATCTGGTGGATGCTTCTGGATCCGCTTCTCGCCAACATCCGTGCTCTTAACCTCAATGAACTTCACCTGCGCGGTGAGTCGCTCGCGCAGGAACGGCAGGGGTGCCACTTCAATCCGTGGTATGCGTCGAGCACGGGCCAGACTGTCAGCTTGCAGTTCGTCCTGAATCGTGCGAACCAGGGCCCCGCCTCGTTGATAGAGGTTGATATCGTTCGCCAACGCGGCAACGGCCTGTTGGTTCACCACCCATTCGTCAGGACCAATTTCGACCTCCGGACGATTGATCGGTTCCGGTGGAACCTGATTCAACTTGCGACCGGAACGGTGAGTCGCAGCGACCATGACAGCAATCTCGTCTAACGCCGGTAGGCCCCATAACAACTCAGGCTGATGTCCTCCAAGCAGGAGATCGTCAATACCCTTCGCTGTCGCCTCATCCCAGTGCTCGAGGCCGATTTCAATTCCCATGGTGGCGAGCTGGCAGGCTAACGCAGACAGTGCTTGAGCCACCATTGGATTGCGACGGACGTCAGCGTCGAATGCGAGACGCACGCGTCGGCACTTCAACGCGTTGAGGTGCTCCAGTATTGGCAGCCAGTTTCCCGCACCGGCAATCGAGAGGGTCGGAACTCCGCTCAGAACCGTCGCAATATCAGCTTTAAGCTCCCCTTCCGTGACTCGCACCTCATCGAGATCCGCGGTGATTCCTAAGGGAACATGGACTGGAGCGCCCGGACCAGGGCCGTTGTACTTCTTACTCGAAAGGTAGACATACTTGGGGCCCTTGATGGCACTGTCGCGGCGGACCTTCATAGCAACGATCTGTTGGTCGTGATTTCGGACAGGGATCAGAAGCCCGCTGGAACCGGCCAATGTCAAATACCCACGCTGCGCTTCGACTTTCACTATCAGGCCTGGCACCCCGAGGATGACATCGCCAAATTGAGTGTGGAGTTGAAGCGCAATTTTTGACCGTCCACGGATCGGAAGCGTCCGAAAACCCCGTCTCTGAATTTCAGATTCGCATAGGCCCCGATTGGTCAGCGCCGTTCGATGTTGAATTTCCAACGAAAGCAGTTCAAGCAGGCGCCGATAGACTTGGTCCCGAAGTTTGACGCTGGCGAGCGGCACACGGGCCGTAGGCTGTCGCCAAGCCGGCAACGATGCTCGCGCCGGCGGATCGCCGGTACCACACCAGTGAAGGTTAGTTGTGGCACCGGTTGTCGAAGTTCTGGTCGAGTACGCCCCTTGGGCATTCCGCATGCACGCAACGACGGTTCCGTCACCAGACTTAGAGCACCAGTCGTGGCCTCCGCACATGGCACATGGAGATTCGTCTGTCGCTCGAATCCAATTCCGTCCGGACGTCATCGCCTGCCTCCGCTGCATTGAATAGTCCAACCCAGGACGTCAGTTTTGATCATTCGCTTGTGTCCGCAAACGTCCCGCCGGCAGATCCGCCACGCGTTCGACCGCGAACGCATCCTCACCCAACTCCCGATTTAGGAAGGCCACGAAGAGCCTGTTCAAATCCATTCCCAGGGGCGTCGTCGCATCGATCACACAACTTCGCTTGCTGATATTCATGGCGTGCTCAGCCAGCAACCGTGTCTCCGACTCTCCGTGTAGGGCTTCCGTGCCGAAGAGGGCCAAGACAAAGGCCCCCTCAACTTCATCCATCGGAATCTGCTCGGAGAACTTGTATTTGAAGAGTGCTGGCTGCATGGTTGCCCCAATCGTTCGAAAATCCACTGCAGATAAACTTCCCTGCGCAGTCATCGGTCAACGAAGGATTCCTACAGGAGCTCGCGGAATTTCGCAGATTCGAATCGTCGACGGATCAATGAGACCTGAGACGAGACCGTGCTGGCGGGTATGCCGAGGTCGCGACTGATTTCTGCGACCGTCTGTTCCTTTAGCAGTTCGCACAACTCATTCAAATTCGGTGGTAACTGACTCTGCAATTTCTGCAGGTCGAGTCGCAAGTCAACTTCCTCTTGAGACGTCAAACGACTACCGTCTGAAGTGGCACGACGCAGGTCGCGAGCAATTTGCCCGGCAGAAGAAGGTGTTCCAACAACGTCGAGTGAAGTCGTCGGGATACCGAAGCGTTTTTTTGCACGGGCCTTCCGGAGCAATTTTGCGGCCGTTCGCTCCAACACGGTTGTTCGCAGGACTCGCATCGCGCCCCGGGCTGCGTCGAACCGAGTTTGAGATCGGGCCCAGGCCAGCGTCAACTCCTGACTGAGATCGTCGACATCGGCGACTGTGAAAGGAGGCAGTTGCGCCAAGCGAAAACTTTTGGCGCGAATGACAGCTTTGTCTTCTTCGTTCAGCGCAGTATTGGTCGGGGAACACGATCTAGAATCGGAAACATCCCCGGAAGTTTGGATCGCCTCGGGACTACTCGTCGCATGGGTGGTGACAGCGGTCGATGCGCTCAGAGCGAATGAATCCGCCGAGCTTCTTCGAGTCGAATTCGGACTGAGGTTGGAATTAGACATGAGCAGGTCCCCCTTGTCGTGAGGACTGCTTCGCGTCAATTACCGTGAGTTGATAGCGAACCTGGGCGATCGCGACTTTGGCGTAGAGTCGCGTTCGACCGGCGAGGGCCGTGGGATGAATATGTGGTCGCGTGGCCAGAATGTGCTGAACTCGGTGCAACGACGCGCCAAGCTTGCGGGCTATCACTCCCGCAGTAATCAAATTGGGGACGGTATTGTCCATGACCGATGCTCCTGTTGAATGTGTTGAGCATTTCAAAGTGCTCTCAACAGTGGCAGTCGTTCACAGAGGTCTTGCATTTTCCAATGATTTATCAGCGGTTTCTCAAGTTTCACGTTCATGAACGCGATGAACGCTCATAAGTGCGTTGCATCCGCTCGTCCTCAGCCATGTCCAAATCTTGATCTTCAATCAACGCTTTAAGCTTTTCGTCATCGGTCACGCAAAACGCATCGATCAGTCTTGGATCCATGGGGCGCGTTCGCACGCTCTTGGTGGAACTCACCCCGTTTTTCTTGTCCTGAATTTCTCTCCATGCAGGCAAATTAGAAACCGCTCCCAGCGCACATCCAATTCGTCTGTGCCATTCGCGTGCGGACGCACAAGCAAACTTTTTATCTCTACGCAGGATGGAACAAGCCCGTTTGTTCGCCCGCTCCTTGCTGATGCGTGGTTTTCTCTGAACCGCATTTCGCATCACGCGTCGAGGACGGCCGATTCCCTCACCGACATCAATTGGGCTCGCGAATTGAGACTCGCCTGAATCGACTGGAGCTAACGCTTTTTCGTCCTCGGTAGTCTCAACGAGCAATGACGACGCTTGGGGACCAATGTTTGCAGCCATTGCGGTGCCGCCTCTGGGCGCGCCAACTTCTCTGTTCGCAGTCATGTGCTCATTAAATGGAGAGACCGCGAGCGGCAGATTGTCACTTGCAACGTGCACGCCAGCCATTCGTTTAGATGGATCTAAGCGTGACAAGGAGGCGTCACTCCAGGCGAGTATTCGTTTCAGCCAACTCCGGACTTGATGATCCGTTTCAATGGACCAGGTTCGGTTAACAGGTTCGGCTATGCTACGCACAAACGCCGCGCGCGTATCTTCCTGCTCGAACGGTATGCCTGACTCGTCGCAACCGAGACGATCAGCCAATAACCGGACCTCTCGAATATGAGACGGTGACCAGGATAGAAAATCGCCATGGTCTCGGCGCCATTCGAGTAGCTGTTCGCATTCCTGCCGTAGCCGGTCCAGCGTGCCCCAAGTCAGTTGGTCGCTGTCGTCTCGGTACTCATCGAACACTTTCGCCAAGGTACGAGCAGTCAGCTGGTCCAGATAGTTGGAGCCCATGTTCTGTTTCGAGGACTCGAGAGGCCGCCACAACTCGATCTGTGGGAGGTCGGCCAACGCGTGAAATACCCTTTCGAACGTACGACAGCACTCCTCGTGCAACGGATAAGGACACAAACCGTTCGACGTTTCGACCTCATCAATCTGGTAAAGCTGAAAACATTGCCGTATCCGTTGCATGAGTTTGGCAACCACGATCTTCACCCAAGGCTTGCAGCGCTCCACATGAAGTTGCAGGGCATCACACTCCGCACGCAGTGAGTGCAGTTCTCGACTGACTGGCGGCCAATACTCGGAAGGATCAAAACTCGACTCATCCGACTTCGTACCCGTCGACATCAAACGTTGAAGACACAGCACATGCTGCTTGAATTTGGAGAGAGGAAGATTGGCCGGGCATGCCAAATCAAGAGTCCAGACCTTGTCCAATTCGTTCTCCATCTTCTCGTGCGCATTCCGCGCTACATCGTTTACCGAAATCTGCATCGCCATAACCATGGGAAACTCCTCCTGAGGTTGCTCGCCAAAAAAGTGTCGAAACCGCCAAGATATTACACATCAGGAGTGGCTGGCTCCAAATTGCGCGAGCCACCTAGAGCTGCGCACCCACAAGCCTTTACTGACACAGCACTTACAGCGCGCGTCCATTTCAGGGCATTCACGCCAATGAAGGACCATTTCATTCGTTTCCGGGCAGTTTCGGCTCGGTGCCCCCCTTTTTCGTCGTCGGATTTCGTGCCGGTTGGGAAGCTACTTGCACGAAAACTTGCCCTCAGGAATCGACGATGTACTTCGCTTCAAAAGCCCCCTCGAAACCCGCAGAAGACGAACGCCTCCGCGAGCTGGCTACCCTCTTCGCCACCGGGATTCTGCGACTCCGCGCACGACCGAGCCTCGTCACGGAACTCTCTCCAAAACTCTCTGAATCGAGCGGTCAGGGCCTTGAGTTCCAGGGTACGAAACGGCTCAGTGTCCACAGTGGTTAACGGACTTTCCGATCGCCCCCAGTGGACCCCAAAGAAGAGGTAGTAAAACATGCCCACCGCCCAAGACACCAAGATCAATATCCCGAAGGAGCTGGCCGCTCTAGAACGGATGACCTCCACCCAGCTTCGCGCCAAGTACGCCGATGTGTTTGGTGAGGAGAGCCGCTCCGGGCACAAAGAATGGCTCGTCAAGCGCATCGCCTGGCGGATTCAAGCCAATGTCGAAGGCGATCTGTCGGAGCGTGCCAAGCGCCGGGCCGCGGAACTGTCCAACGATGCCGACCTGCGGTTGAAGGCCCCCGCGACGCTGAAGCTGATGGTCGAACCGCAGCCTGCCAAGAAGCAGGTCACGAGGTCGGTTTCCCAAGCGTCCGACAAACGGTTGCCGCCACCAGGGACTGTTATCACGCGGGATTATAAGGAGAGGAAGGTGAAGGTAACGGTGCGAGCCAAAGGGCTCGAATACGAAGGGGAACTTTACAACACCCTCAGTGCCGTCGCGAAAGCGGTCACCGGTACGCACACCAACGGGTACCTATTCTTCAAAATCGGGCAATATGGAGGTAGCAAGTGAATCGCAAACCCGCTCCCCAGGCCCGGACCACCATCAGGTGTGCGATCTATACCGGGAAATCCACCGAAGAAGGTTTGCAGCAAGAGTTCAACAGTCTCGACGCCCAGCGCGAATCGGCCGAGGCCTTCATCAAGAGCCAAGCCCAGGAAGGTTGGGAGTGCCTATCTAATAGGTATGACGATGGTGGGTTCACTGGTGGGAATATGGACCGACCCGCGTTCAGGCGACTGATGGCCGATATCGAACGCGGCGAGGTTGACGCGGTGGTCATTTATAAAATCGATCGACTCACAAGGTCGCTGTTGGATTTTGCCCGCATCATGGAGGTCTTCGAGAAACACAATATCTCGCTCGTGAGCGTGACGCAGGCACTCAATTCTACGCACTCGATGGGCCGATTGACGCTCAATATCCTGCTCAGCTTTGCCCAATTCGAACGAGAAATCATTGGCGAGAGAACAAGAGACAAAATCGCCGCCACACGGAAGAAGGGGAAGTGGACCGGCGGACGCCCGATCCTCGGGTACGACATTGATCCGAAGGGTTCGAAATTGGTGGTCAATGAACTCGAGGCCATTAGGGTGCGGCAGATTTTTGATCTCTACCTGCAACACCAATCGCTCACGGCGACGGCTCGCGACCTAGGCTCACGTGACTGGCACTCCAAGGCCTGGGTCACAAAAGCGGGGCGTACCAAAGGAGGCCAGCCTTTTCAGAAGACCATGTTGCATCAATTATTGACCAACGTACTGTACATAGGAAAAGTTCGACACCAGGAGCAGGTTTACCCCGGTGAGCATACCGGCATCGTCGAGCCGAGTGTCTTCAAGAAGGTGCAGGTCCAGTTGCAGCAGAATGGCCGCAGCGGAGGGACCGAGGTCCGGAACAAACATGGGGCACTGTTGAAGGGGTTGCTGCATTGCACCCATTGTCACAGCTCGATGGTGCATCACTACTCCCAAAAGAACGGGAGGCGGTACAAGTATTATATTTGTTTGTCGGCGCAGAAACTCGGGTGGGACACGTGCGCGGCGCCATCGCTGCCCGCGGGCGAGATCGAACAGTTCATCATCGACCAGATCCGGCACATTGGACAAGATCCCAATCTGATTCGTGAGACGCTAGAAAAAGCCCGGCTGCACGTCACCGAACGGACAGGGCAGTTGCAGGCCGAACTCGCTGCCGTCCACCGCCAACGGCATCGTGACGAAGCGGAACTCAAGAAGGTCGCGGGAGCCGTCGATGGCGATTCATCCCTGGCCCGACTCGCCGACCTGCAGGAACGCCTGCGTATTGCCAACGAGCGGTCGACTGGAATCCTCGCGGAGCTGGACCAACTGCAGGCAGAACAAATCGATGAAACCGAGGTAGCGACAGCGCTGGCCGAGTTCGACGCGGTCTGGCAGGTCCTGTCGCCGAAGGAACAAGCTCGGGTCCTGCAGCTGTTGATCGAACGGGTCGACTATCACGGGGACACCGGCGACGTCACGCTGACGTTTCACCCCACCGGCCTCTCCGCACTTTCTGAAACCCTTGAGGAGTCCGCCGCATGAAACCTGCCATTCAACACACCGCCCGAGTTCACTTCCGTCGCAGTGCGCACGGCCAGAAACAGGTCCACGCCGGTGAGGCACCCAAGAATCTCGTCGGGCGCGTACCCCGTGTCGCACGGTTGCTAGCCCTGGCCCACCGGTTCGAACGGTTGATACAAACTGGGGTCGCGGCGGACTACGCGGATCTGGCGCGACTGGGGCACGTCACACGGGCGCGAGTGACACAGATTATGAATCTGCTCAGTTTAGCGCCGGATATTCAGGAGCAGATCCTTTGCTGGTCGCCGGTGACGGAAGGGAAAGATCCAATTTCGGAACGGGGATTAAGAGCAATGACGGCAGCACTGGAGTGGCGAAAACAGCATGTTTTGTGGCAAAAGACGATGGTTAAGTAGATCAATTCGGTGAATAAGGACGCATCGGTCGATGTGACAGTCGATGTGACTTTGTAACGTGGTCGGTTGGGCCGGACGGTTGGCCCAGAAGTTTACTGATTCCCCTTCAGTGCTCGTCTCCAAGCCGGTCGCGCAAGTGCCACATCTTCGGCAATCCTTGTCTCCTCGTCCGATTCCAGATCGACAACTCGTAGATCGTGTTTTCCAGCTTCGCCGGTCTGGATAAATGCCACGTATCGTCCATCAGGTGAGAAAGCAGGCATGGTATTCAGTTTGCCGCTGTGTGACACCTGCCGGATTTGCTTGCCGTCCAGGCTGATGAGGCCAATTTGTCGTGTGTCGTCGTCAGCCTTCATCGCAAAGGCAATCACATTGCCATCGGGCGAGGGGGTTGGATGCGGCGAAAGAGTCGTATGAAAGGGAGCTGCGATGCTGGTAACATGTTCTCCGTCCCAAATACCGATCTTCCAGATTGAGCCATCCCAAGTGAGATGAGCCAGGCGTTGGCCATCTGGGAACCACTCGGGATCATATCCGAATCCCAACGAGTGCAACTGCTGGCCCGCCCCATTCGTGACGATTAATTCGGGAGCGGTAGGGGGATGTGGCTTGCACCAGGCGCAGCGGCTGCCATCGGGCGTGATCGCAAAATCTTCTCGCAGACTGGAAAATTGAAAGATCCGTTGCTGGGCGACATCCTTCCCGGGGACCATGCACCTCAATTGATCTTCGCTGATGATGGCGAGTTCTGATCCCTGCCTGAACCAGCCCAGCCATTGAGCTTTGCCGCTCGGCATGGTCACCCGTTGAATTTCCTGGGAGTCGAACGATTTACCGAGGACCTCACCTTGCTCGGTGAGGAACCAGAGTTCCGATTGGTTAAGGGTAGCCGGCAGATCGGGCTCAACTGGCAGTTTAGAAACTTGTTCGCTGAGGGCTGTCGAAAAGTCACGAGCAGCCTGGTCGTTGTTCTCTATTGGAATCCGCAAGTCTCGATAGACGCGAGCCAAGGCGTTGGGGAATCCCAAGGGCCAACAGGCACCCAAGCGGCGGGTCTCGGCCTGTTTTTCAACGGCGGTGAACACGTCAGCCTTGTTTCCGAATTGCCATCTCAGTAGCAGGTACTCTCCGTCAATGACTTTCAGCTGCGAATCTGGAGTGAGCTTCTCGGAAACGATTTTCTGTGCATCTGGAGTCCAGCGCGCATGAAACCTGGCAGCGGCCCAGTTCTCTTGGCGCAGTGCAGATCTAAGTGCTTCACAATGGCGTTCTAATCGGATTTTAGTGTTGGCAATGGCGGTTGACTCTAATTGCTCGCGGAGCAGCATTTGAAGTTTGCCCCATTCTTCGTAGGAAATACTCTTGAGGCCATCCTGCACGGTGAATTG
>JAQGHS010000143.1 GCA_028291605.1 Planctomycetaceae bacterium
TGCGGCTCGGCGGGAGCCTCGCCCTCCCATCAACCGAGTTGAAAAATCGGGCGATTTCAAATCCGCTTGAGTTCCAGTCCCGTTAGTGTACCAGTGCTAGTGCCGAATTTGTCGGTCTCGATGCCCATCGCTTGGAGCATGCTGACGTAGAGGTTGCACAACGGCGGCGGGTTCTGTGGATCGAACGGCAGATGCTGGCCGTGCCGGAAGCCGCCTCCCGCCAGCAGGACCGGCAGGTTCTTTACCGAATGGCTGCTGCCGTCACCCAGGTTGCTGCCCAGGAATACGGTCGTGCGGTCGAGCAGACTTCCGCCGTCCTCTTGTGATTGCTTGAGCTTGGTGAGCAAATCGCGCAGGGTCTTCATCGTTTCCTGCTCCACGATCTTGAGCTCTTCGAGCTTGCCCGGATCCTTGCCGTGATGCGACAGATCATGATGGCCCTTGGTCACGCCCGCAATCGGCGGAGCGAATGTCGAACCGGCCAGCATGATGGTGATGAGCCGGGTCGAATCGGTCTGCAGGGCTAAATGCGTGACATCAAACAGCAACCGCGTGCGACCGATCAGATCGGCCGCGTTGGGAATGTCCTCGGGCTGTTTGGCATCGACCTTGGGCTTGGGGGTTTTGGCCCAGCCTTCATCCGTGACTAGTCGCTGTTCCAGTTCGCGGACGCTGGTGAGGTATTCATCGAGCTTTTCGCGATCACCAGTACCCAGGTCGGACCGGAGTGATTTCGCTTGATCGCGGACATCGTCCAGGATGCTGCGGCCGTCCTCCAGGCGACGCACCTGACTCTGGACTTCGTCCGTGCTGCCTGCCAGGAACATCCGGGCGAACACTCGTGAGGGCGAAGTGGCCGCGGGGACGAGTGCGCCGGTACGGGTCCATGACAAGCCGGCACCCTCGCCCGATAGGATCAGGCTGGGGAAGCGTGTCTGGCCGCCGATGTATTCGGCTGCGAATTGGTCGAGCGAAATCGCATTGCGAAAGCCGGGCCGGCCCGCACCCGGCACGCCGGTGAGAAAACTGGCCGAGGCCTGATGCGCGAAGCCAGGACTCATCCCCGCATGCGACAAACCGGAGATGACGGTGAACTGATCACGGTAGTCCTTGAGCAATTCCAGGTAGGGTGGCAGCTCGTAGTCCGTGCCGGTTTTCTCGGGAAAGAAATGGGGCGGGTGCAATCCGAGGGGCGTGCAGATGCAGACCATTCGCCGGCGGGGCTGAGCGGCACCTGTCGCCGCACGGGCCAGCGAAAAGGCGTCGAGCCAGGGTAAGGCCAGCGACACACCGGCAGTCCGCAGAAATCGCCTTCGATTGAATTGCATGGAAAAATCCCTGGTGCTGTATCTTCGCGACGTAGCCACACTCGCCAGAGTGTGGGGATCTCGCGGAATAGACCCACGTTCTGGCGAACGTGGCTACCAACTATTTGCTTTGAAAGACCGGGCTTTGCACGATCTCGTGAATCAATGATCTGAAGCCATATTGCTTGTCGCGGATGCGGGAGACGATGGCTTCGATTTCCGGCCGGTCGGTTGTTGTTGGTACCGCGCCCGTGCCATAGCTTAGCAGTTTTTCGGTCAGCGCACGGGCCAGTTGGTCTTTATCGTCCAGTAGCAGTTGTTTGTATTCGTCGATGTTCTTAAATCGCCGGCGGTCGGGCAGGACGTCGGCTGCGTCGACCGGCGGGCCGTTCATGTACCGTACCCTCCGGCCATTCACGATCGCCGGCTCGCCTTCGCGGACGCTGCGGTAGTGGTCTCGCCAGCCTCCCATGACATCAAAATTCTCCAGGGCAAATCCGGGCGGATCGATTTTCACGTGGCAACTGGCGCACTCGCCGATTTCCCGGTGCTTGGCCAGTTGACTGCGGATCGTTGTCGCACCGCGAATGTCGGGTTCAACAGCTTCCACATCGACGGTGGGCTTTGGGGGCGGTGTCCCGAGGATCCGGTCGAGCACCCACGCTCCACGCAGGATCGGCGAGGTCGTGGTGCCGTTGGCCGTTACCTTCAGCACGCTGGCCATCGTCATGACTCCACCGCGATGACTGTCGGGCGGCAGCGTGACCTTGCGGAAGTCCAGCCCCTCCACGTCGGGGATGCCGTAGAGCTTGGCCAGCCTGCCGTTGAGCATGCTGAAGTCAGAGGCCACAAAGTTTGTCAGGCTCAAGTCGTGCTTTAAGACTTCCTCGAAGAACAGGAGCGTCTCCTTGACCATCGACACCTTGAGGATGTCGTCATACTCGGGATAGAGCATGCGTTCGGGTGTCGTGTCGTCGATCGCGCGCAGCCCTAGCCACTGGCCGGCGAAGTTCTCCGTGAAGGACTTCGCCTTCGCATCGCTCAACAAACGTTCGACCTGTTGACGCAGCACGTCGGGCTCGCGCAGCTTGCGTTGTTCGGCAAGTTGGAGCAGTTCCTCGTCCGGCATGGAACTCCACAGGAAGTAGGAGAGCCGGCTGGCCAGGGCGAAATCGTCGAGGGCTGCTGATCGGACGGGCGGGGTCTTGTCGTTCTGGGGGGCGGCCGCGTTTTCGGCTGCGGTCTTTTCTCGCAGAAACAGGAAATGGGGTGAGACCAGGACGGCTTTCAGGCCGACTCGCATCGCCTGCTCAAACGAGTAATTCTGATCCAGCCGGGCCTTAACGCGAGCCAGGAACGGCTTGATGTCATCGTCGGTCACGGCCCGTCGAAAGGCCCGGCGCATGAAGTCGCGCAGAATACGTTCCGCATCGACCAGAGGCTGCTCCGACACGACCTCGCGGCGGTGGGGAGCATCGGGCAGCGGGGCGGGAATCTGCTTGAGGTTTCCGAAGAGCTGTTGATGGCTGGGTGGCGGCCACGAGTCGAGCAGCGGCCCTTCAATATCAACCCACTGCACGACCAGGCCGGGGCCCTTGTAGTTCTCGGCACCGACTTTTTCGACTTCGGGCGGTAGGGCTCCCAGTCCGTCGGCGACGATCCGAATACAATTGCGAGCTTCCAGTTGTTCGACGAATTCCACCACGGTCGGCTGGTTGGCGGCGACGGAGAAGTAGTCGATCAGCCGTTCCTCGGTCACGGCGGTCAGCGTGCCGGCCACGACGTGAAAGTTGAGCGGCTTGTCGCTTTGCATGCCGTAGCCCGAAATGCGAAAGCGATACTTGCCGCGTTCGCGCGTTCGAAAGTTCCACAGCGTGACCTGAATATTGGCCGAGACCCACGAACTGAAGATCGCCACGCCGTCGTCCACATGGCGATAAACGCTCCCTTTGGGATTGACGCTTTTTTCTTCCTTGATGTCGAAGCGTCGGTTGATGACGTTCGGTCGCGGACCGCTGGCAATGGCCGCATCAATCACCCTGTCGGCCGCTTCGAGGTAGTTCTCCATCAGGTAAGACGAGACATGCAGGGCTTCGGCGCTGTTGTCGAAGCCGTTGGTCGTTGTGTCCAGAGGCAGCAGGTCCTTCAAGTCGACATCGACTTTCAGCAAGTCGCGCACGGTGTTCGCGTACTCAGCAC
>JAQGHS010000154.1 GCA_028291605.1 Planctomycetaceae bacterium
CTGCTCCGTTGTGAGATTGAACGCATCCATGATCTTTCTTCCTTGAGAAACGCGACTCCAAAACCGACAATTCCTTTCCTGATCTCAATTCTAACAAATTTTCCACCCACGATCGTGATGCCTACCCGTTTGGATGGCCGCAGGAACTTTTGATTTAACAGTCAGCAGAGAATTCGTTTATACTATAAGTTTCGGAAAGAACGTCACGAAAAATGGTGGATTTCGGATCGGCATCGCCATCCGTAGTTCTAACCGGTCGACTCAAATCTGAGACTCAGCGCAAATCAATGGATGGCGGAAGAATTTCATCCGTGTCCAGCAGCAACAATTCACTCTCTTCTCAAAGCTCGAATTGAAGGAACCCAAGCATGTCAGATCGGTCACTCGATCAGATGCCCCTGAGGGAATTGTTCGTCCATGCCGAGCATCAGGCTCGTGACCTCGCTGAGCATCTGGATTTGAACTTTCTTCCCAAGTTACAGTCTCTCGATGAACTGCTGCACCCGAAAGCCGGGGCGGACGAAGCGCGCGATATCACAGTTCGTAATCGCGCTGCCGACGTTCTGGAAAGCGACAAATTCACGCAACAGATGTTGCAAAAAATCCACGACGGCCTGAACGCCATCGGCGATGCATTGCAGCGCCGGGTCGAACAATAACAGCGCAAGAAACGAGAATTGTGCGCGAATTCGATGCACAGAAACCAAAATCTGGAACCAATTGAGCCAATTCGACGACAATAGATTGAGATTTTAGAGGCCCAAAAACTTTCCGGATTCTCGCTGACCTGTGCCCGGTTTATACTGTCTTGGTACTTTGGTTGTGATAAGCTACAGCCATCTAGCTGGTCTTAATCTGTGCGTCGGGATTTCAGGCAACAGCCTTGAAACCGTGGCCACCAATTGATCAATATTGCTGCGGGAGTGGCCCAATCAATAAGTTGGCGGCCTGAGAAATGGGCAGTACCAGGCCAAGAGCAGATCAAATCGTCAAACCATAGTCAGTTATAGACAACCTGTTGTACTGTCTTTTTTTGATATCTTGTGATCCATTTGGCACACGACCTGCACCAGCAGAGTGCGGCTTATTATTTCTGGTCAGCTAGGGCCGTTCGGTCTCACTGTCCTATAATTCTCCAGCAAACGAGCGACGATGTTCGTTTTTTGGGTGATCGATGAAGGGGCTCGAAACTCATCAAACGATTAGGGTGTCGCTCAGACACAATTTCCTTGATGTGTGATGCAGTTCTGCAGTCGTTCAAGTATCCGTTCTAAATTCAGCATTCGTTGATGTCATTTTCACAGATCGCGTCATCGCTATCGACGGTTGGTGTCCACCAATCCGCTAAATTTAGACATTTCGTCTCACTGGCTAAGGAGGCCGGTCGGTGACCTCAGAACCCGAACCAAAACGTGGCAGTACTTTTCCACCGCCAGCCGGTGGAGCGGGGACAGTGTTTCCACCGCGTGCTGGCGTCGTTCGGAATTCCGAGACGGTCATCAATGTCGAACGCCGGGCTGCAGCCGAGCCACCAGTGGAATTGCCGGCTCCTTCTTCAACAATCTGCGGAGTATTGTTTCCGAATCCCGAGGCCCTGCTGCAATCCTTCCCGAATCCTGCGGGGATCGAACTGGGACATTTCCGCATTGAAAGCGCGATTCGCAGCGGCGGTATGGGTGCCGTTTTTCACGCAATCGATACGCGTCTGAACCGCCCGGTGGCCTTGAAGATCTTGCCCCCCAGCTTGTCACGCGATTTGTCGTCGGTCCAACGCTTCCGCAACGAGGCTCAAGCCGCGGCGCAACTGGATCATGACAATATCGCACGTGTGTTCTTCATCGGCGAAGACAAGGGTCTGCACTTCATCGCATTCGAATTCATTCGCGGAACGAACCTGCGTGAAATCGTCCAACAGCGAGGAAAACTGACACCCGCGGAAGCCGTCAATTACACGCTGCAAGTCGCCTCGGCGATCGCTCATGCTTCGGCACATGGCGTCGTGCATCGCGACATCAAGCCGTCAAATATCATCATCACTCCATCTGGCCGAGCCAAGCTGGTCGATCTGGGACTTGCCCGCAGCGAACATCGCGAGAACGAAGCGGACCTCACGGTGGCCGGGACGACGCTCGGAACGTTCGACTACATTTCGCCCGAACAAGCCAAGGATCCGCGATCAGTCGATGTCCGCAGCGACATCTATTCGCTGGGTTGTACCTTATATCACTTGTTGACCGGTGAGCCACCTTATCCCCAGGGAACGGTCCTGCAAAAGCTGCTCGATCATTCGGGTAAAGATGCACCAGACCCGCGAGTCAAGAACCGCAGAGTCAGCCCGGAATTGGCCGCCATCGTCAAAATGATGATGGCCAGCGAACCTCGTCGCCGTTATCAAACCGCCGAAGAACTGATCCGCGACCTGTTGGTCGTGGCGGGTTCATTGGGCCTGCGGAGCATGAGTTCGGAAGGGCTGATGTGGCTCTCCGCCCAATCTTCGAAGGATTCATTCTGGGAGCGCCACGCCAGCTGGCTGGCCACAGCCGTCGGACTGCTGCTGATTGTTGGAGTTCTGCAGTACTTAGGGCCGCAGCGCGATCGCAACAACAATCTCGCGCAGCAGGCTGCCGGGGTCAATCCGTTCGATCCCGACGCCGACTTGGCAGGCAGCCCGTCACCCGCGACATCGGCTAACGATCCTACGAAGTCCGCTACCTCCAGCTCACCGCACGAGATTTCTCCGACCGAAACGAGGCATCCGGATCAACAGCCCGCCACCATAGCAGGCAACGACAATTCCGGGGCACCCGCCACCGCTGATTTGGTTGGAGGATCCGCCGAGCCAGAATCACCAGGAACCTCTCTGGTCCCGATTTCTAAGACGCTGATCCCCGGTTCGTTATCCGATCCGCGTCTGGTGTTTGGAAACGGTTCTGACAAGGGTCCGTTTGCGCTGTCACCTTTGATCAACGACCATTCGCCGGGTGTGGTGATTGGTCCCCGAGAGTTCCAGTCAGATTTGTTGGCAGGTCGTACCGGGTCCAAGCACGTGGCTCCCGAAACCGGCAGTCCCACGGAACCCGTTGAAGGGAAGCCCACTACGGGCAACCCCAAGCCGACTGACAATCCGAACCCCGGATCTCCTGTTTCTAATCCGGCCGCGGCCGATGTGACCTCTCAATCATCCATCGTGGTGGTCAAGTCCGACGGATCTCCCGAACAGACATTCCCCACGCTGGAAGCGGCGTGTGCCGTCGCACAAGATGGGAATGTCATCGAGTTACGGTTCACCGGGCTACGAACAGAGTCCCCCCTCAGCATTCGTAATAAGATCACCATCCGCGCAGCAAAGGGGTTTCGTCCGGTCATTGAGTTCGTTCCCAAAGAAATCCCCGCATCGGGTTATGAAACCCGGATGATGAAATTGGTGGGCGGCGGCGCGTTGGATCTCGTCGACGTCAGCCTGCTGATGAACGTCAAGGCCGCCATTGCGGCTGATGGCTGGGCGCTGGTCAGTACGCAGCGGGCAGAGGCAGTCCGCATGCAACGTGTCACGGTCACCGTCAACAATCCCGCGAAGAGACCGTCCGCTGTGGTTGAGTTCCGCGGTGGTCCGTCGCGCATGGTGGCTGACATGGAGATGATGAATACCGGTCAGATGTCGACTCAACTCACAGTTCAGTTGAAGGATTCAATGGTTCGGGGCGGTACCGATCTGTTCGTGGTAAAAACTTTCCTGTCAGCACGCGTCGACCTGGAAAACTGCCTGTTGGCATTGGACGGGACTGTCTTACGTGCTCAAGGTTCAATGGACGCTCCCGAGAAGCAGACTCTGTTGACGTTGCGTCTCGATCAACTCACCGCGGCGGTAAATGAGGGACTGATTGTGATGGAAGGGGGCGAGGCTCCCCGCAAGCTTGGACAAGTCCTGGTGGAATCGTCGAATAACATCTTCACGACTATCACGTCGCCCGACCACCATGCCGCTCCGTTGATCTCGATGATCAGCAGCGAACCGCCGGACGATTTGCTGAAGTTGCTGAACTGGAACGGTCAGAAGAATTTCTACGACGGCTTCGAATCGTACTGGATCCGAACAACTCTCGACGGATCCAAGACCACGGTTTGGGACTACGAAGAATGGAAGTTCCGCTGGGACAGCAAAGAGATCGATCCGCACGCGACGATCGTTCTCTGGAAGAAACAGTGGTCAGGGCGCCCCTATGCCGAGTTGAATCCCTCTGATTTCCAACTCGACGAAAATGCGAATGGCAATCCGGCCCTATCCGGCGCGAATGACGGCGGAAACGCAGGTGTCGACCTTTCCCGGCTGGAAAAACTGAACGTCACGATGCCGCCGGAAACTGCCGCCGTCAGCGATGCGAAACGCACGCTGGGAGATGACGAATAACTGACCAAATCCAGATGACGGCATCGAATCGTGTCGTTGGGGATTTGATCAGCGGGCATTCATTCGTCATTCGGATTTCGGCGATCGCCATTGTACAACCCCGCTTGACTGTCCCACGGGCGCGTGCGAAAATTCGAGTCTATCCCAATATCTGACCTTATCCCTGGAGGTTGTCCGATGAAGAACGTATTGATTTGCAGCTTGAGTGTCCTCGCCCTGTGTGCCACAAGTGTCGCTCAGGCGGCTCAGATTAGCGGTGAATATATTGAGTCTCGGTCGTGCGATGTCTACACCGGACCGTGTTTCGCCAATGGTCAGATCGGCCAGGCGGGTCGCGAAGCGTTGATGGCCTGGAAGGTCGATCAAGGGAGCTGGAACGGCGTCAATCTCGCTGGCATGAGTGCCGTACTGGTGCTGAATGCCAAGGATACGCTGGGCTTCAATCCCTCGTTCGCCGTCAATCCATTTCCTGTGAAATCGGTGATTCTCATCGATGAAAAGGCCAGCCCCGAACAACGAGAGGCGCTGGTCGCGTTCGTGAAATCATCGACACCAAAGCTTTCCGATCAGATCGTCAAGGTCGAGACTGCCCCCATCACTCTCGTAAATGATCACCTGACGGGTAAGGGCAAACTGGTCGCGGGCGAATTGGCACGGATTGAGACTCGAGCGATGTCCAAGAAGGACTGTGTCTGCACGAACGAATCCGTCTTTTATCCGCCTTTGACCAAGATTTCGAACTCACAACCCGCATATGCATTGATGACCAGCTTCACGGGTGAGGGCTTGAACAACACATGGGAAGTCAACGGTGCCCGCAGTGCGTTCCTTGGGACATTCCGCCGGTAGTCGTTGTTCGCTCCGCGAACGAAACGCGTTCGCAGTAGCGAGTCGGAAACAGCGATCAACTTCAATTTTACTCCACCCGTAGCCGCGAACGCGTTTCGTTCGCGGAGCGAACAACGACTGTCATCACGCCCCAACTTCTTCGAAGTTGAGGGCGTTTCTCATTCCACGAAAAGCATATGTCTCCGCCAACATCCGCTTCAAGCTGGTCGTGCGAGACCCACAGCGTTGACGAAACACGTCAACTCGGGGCACACCTCGGCGAAGCTCTCGAACCGAGCAGCGTCATCGCCCTCTCAGGAAATCTGGGAGCTGGCAAGACACACCTCACACAAGGCATTGCCGAGGGCCTCGGCATCGAGCGGCGACTCGTCAACAGCCCTACATTCGCCCTGGTCCAGGAATATGCCGGCCGACTGCCCGTATTTCATTTCGATACCTACCGCCTGCGCAACGTCGACGAATTTCTGGATCTGGGTTTCGACGAGTACCTCTCGTTGCGCGGAGTGTGCATCATCGAATGGGCCGAACGAGTGGCAGAAGTTTTGCCTGCCGATACGCTGACCGTTCGCGTCAGTGCTACGGGCGAATCGACTCGGCTGTTCGAATGGCAAGCCGGAGGAGAGGTTTCGCTGAGAATCTTGCAAACATTGCGGAATCGCTCTCGTTAGGATTCACAAAGCATCCGTTTCGACCGTTTCCGGAA
>JAQGHS010000161.1 GCA_028291605.1 Planctomycetaceae bacterium
AACACGCGTCATCGGCACTGCGGCCTACTATAGGGAAACGTGATAATTTGGAGAAAACGAAAGACGCACCTTGTTGGAATCCATTCGGATTGGTACATAAATAGCTTCGGTTGATTCTCCAAGATTAGGCGGTGGTCGCCTGTCTGGACATATGGGAATCAGTCGGTTGATGGTGTCGCCTCCGCAAGATTGCGGATCAGTTAATTTACAAATTTTGGAGGATGGACTGTGCGAATTGCTTTGAGTTTGGGATTGGCGGCTCTGTTCCTGTCCGCTGGTTTCGTCGGGGCCGAAGATGCGAAGCCCAAGATGACGACGAAGGAAGTCATGAAGGTGATCGGCAAAGACAAGTTGCTGGCCAAGGTCACCGACGAAAAGGGAACCGACGAAGATAAGAAGAAGATTCTGGAAGTCTTCGAAGAACTCGCTAAGAATACACCCAAAAAGGGTGACGCCGAAAACTGGAAGAAGTTGACCACGACGATCGTCGCCGCTGCGAAAGACGTCGTCGACGGTAAGGAAGGCGCGATCGCCAACTTGAAGAAGGTCAGCAAGTGTGGCGACTGCCACTCGGCTCACAAGTAACCGTATAAGCTCGTCACAACATTGAGTCACTTGCGACCTGCCGAGCTCTGTTCGGCAGGTCGTTCTTTTTATCGACGTGGCGCGTGCCGTAGGATAGGCATCCTGCCTGTCAGAGTAATTGGCAATGGACAATTGATAATGGATAATGAAATGCATTGCGAATCGACGGTCGAAAACGCGATGTGCCAGAATCGTGATACCGGCAACTTGTTCGTTATCAATTCTCAATTATCCATTATCAATTAGAGTGACAGGCAGGATGCCTATCCTACGAAAGAGCCGTCGTGCGTCTGCTCGTTTCTGAATTCGTCTGCAGCGGTGCCTGGGCCCAGGAGTCGCTCGATTCGTCTCTGGTGGCCGAAGGCCGGTCGATGCTGCTGGCGGTCCTGCGCGACGCGGTCAAAATTCCCGAGTTAGAAGTCGTCACCATCTGGAGTGCGCACCGCGAACGATTCCCCGTGGAAGGTGTGGCCTTCCAGCTTACGCGTTCGCCCGAGGAAGAAATCGAAATCCTGGCGGAACTCGCCGCTTGGGCAGATGTCTCGCTGCTGATTGCCCCGGAATTTGATGGCATCCTGACGCACCGGGCCCTGCTGGTGGAAGGAGTCGGCGGACGCCTGTGCGGTCCGAGTCCCCTGGCCATCACCACGTGTGGCGACAAGTTCGAGCTCGCCAGCATCCTGCAAGAGGCGGGAATCCTCACCATTCCCACCCACGAGTTTTCCCCTGCTCACGATCATTCCACCACTGTGACCTATCCCTGTGTGATCAAGCCGCGCGACGGTGCGGGATCACAAGAAACGTATCTGGTTCCGACGACCGCAGACTTCGATCGCCTGCATCCGGGCTGGAAGAAGTCGTCTTTGCTCAGGCACGCGATCTGGCAGCCCTATATTGCGGGCCGTGCCGTATCAGTCGGCGTGATCGTGACTCCCGAACAATATCGCTATCAGGCGTTGCCCCCGTGTGAGCAGACCCTCAACACGGATGGCCGGTTTGCCTACCAGGGAGGAGTGGTGCCCGCCCGCGGCGTTGATGTCGCTGCCCTGCAGAACGCAGCGATCGCGGCCTGCCGCCAGGTCCCCGGTCTGCGTGGCTACGTCGGAGTCGACCTGATCATTCCCGACTCCAACCCCGCAGAACCGCTCATCGTCGAGATCAACCCCCGGATCACGACCAGCTATCTGGGATACTCGCGACTGTGCGAACAGAACCTGATCGCCAGCATGCTGCAGGCGGACTCCGATGCCGGGGAACTGACGTGGAAGCCCGAGCAACTTGAGTACATTTCAAGCGGCGAAGTGCGTCGAATACTGTAGCCTGACTCTCCAGAGTCGGGCGCGCGGGGGGATTTCTGCTGTAAGATGGGTACTCTTGCCCGTCTCTGAGTTTGAAGTACTAATGCAGACGGGCAGGAGTGCCCATCCTACGGGCTCCGCTTCGCGTCGCCTTTTCGACAACCTAAAATCGACACAGAACGCGAATACATGTACGCTGACCTTCCCATCAGACCAATCCCGACGAACCTCATCACCGGGTTCCTGGGCGTCGGTAAAACCACGGCCATTCGAGACCTCGCTGCCCGCCGCCCCGCGCACGAGCGCTGGGCGATCCTGGTGAATGAATATGGCGAGGTCGGCCTCGATCAGGCGATGATCGAAGGGAGCGGCGACCCCGGCCTGGCGGTCAGCGAAATCGCCGGCGGCTGCTTCTGTTGTTCGATGGAGATGCCGCTCGACTGGACCCTGGACGCCCTCATCCGCACGGCCAAACCACACCGCTTGGTGATCGAACCGACCGGCCTGGGCCATCCGGCTCGCGTCCTCGACCATTTGAGAAGCCCCCGCTTCCGCGAGATCCTCGACGTCCGCACCACGATCTGCCTGGCCGACCCTCGAGACTTCGAGAATCCCCGCATCAGCAAATCACCCGTCTTTCAAGACCAACTCCACCTGGCCGACATCG
>JAQGHS010000190.1 GCA_028291605.1 Planctomycetaceae bacterium
CAACGGCTGGGTTTCATGCCATTCGAGGGCATTCACTCTCTGAAATCGCCCGACGAAGAGTTCCTGTCGCTGGGCATTCATGATGACTTGCACGCGATCCACGTCATCCGAACAGCCGGCGGCGAGGCAGGGGAATGTGGGAACTGCGGCGACCTTGGCCCCCGTCGCATACGCCATCGTCTTGGCACATGTGATGCCGACTCGCAAGCCGGTAAAGCTGCCCGGTCCCGTGCTGACGGCAATCAGCTCGCATTCGGCCGATTTACGATTGTATGCCTGCAAGAGTGACTGAATCTCAGGGACCAGCGTTTGGGCGTGCCGACGCTGAGCATCCAGGATGCGTTCACCCAGGACACGCTCGTCATCCAGTAGGGCAATTGAGCCACCAAAACCGGAAGTTTCCAACGCCAAGATCAGCATGCTCGGGATCTGTCAGTACGTTTTCGCGGTGGAGGAAGTTGCCGGATCGGAGTTGGCCGCCAGCGTTTTCAATTGGGACCGCAGATCCCCGGAAAACAGGTCGACCATCTGGGCCAGTCCCGTCGCGGCAAATTCGGGACCTGTCACAAACCGGCCCGGACGAGTCCAACTGGTGATACGTTCGACAGGGATTGCGAACAGCCGGCTCAGCAACTCGTCCATGCTGCGTTCCAGGATTTGAAAATGACGAGCCCATTCGGCGGCTTCTTCCAACTGCATTTCGTCATCACTTTGCCAGCGCACCGGATGAAATAACAGTGTGGCGTGCGGCGTGACGACTCGCTGCGTGCAGGCCGCGAAGGGAATCAATGCGGCGGAAGAACACTCACCTGCCACGACGCCTGTGGCTTGCAGTCCGCGCAGACGAATGACCGCCGCCAACGCGAGGCCCGCGTAGGCACTGCCTCCGCCAGAATCAAAAAAGATCAGACCAGGGCTGCCGTACGGGACCTCGACCAGCCGTTCCATCAATTCCCCGCCCTTGTCGGTCAAGTCTCCCGCGAGCACGAGTTCCCAGGGCTGTTGAGGTTCTTTATCGGGGTTATGGAATCGCTGCGGGGGGGGACCGGGTTTCACGATATTTTGCCGTCGTAGCCCGACTTCGTGGGTCGGGTTCGCCTCTTGGTGTGATGTTCTGATTCTGGCGTGCGGGTTACTCTTTAACTGGATGACGAGAGTGAGCATCTATCACTCTTTGCATTTCTTCGTGTCCTTTGTGACCTTCTGTTCAAAAAAGCGATTGGAACAGAAGGTCACAAAGGACACGACGATTTACAAAGCCCCTAAATGGAAACTGTTTTTACTTCAATTTGCCAAATTGAGACGCGTGCGGGAGATTCGCCCGACTCTGGTGAGTCAGGCTACAGGGGGGTGAGCGGGGAGTCAAACCTTGCCGGTCTATCGTGTTCTTTTCGGCGGAACCCTCGACGAATTATTCGCAGACGGTACCATGAAACATCAACGAAACGAAATGTTTTGTTCTGCGCGGACGCGTCTCCTGTTGACTGACCTGCAATTCCAAGGAGTTTGGTGTGAAACAGTTGTTCGGATTGACCACCTGGTGCCTGACGTTCGTCAGCTTGAATCTGGCTCTTACCGTTCACGCTGCTGAGCCAGTTGTGAAGTTGACCAAACAGGATCACGAGATCGCTGTGACCATCGACGGCAAGGATTTCGCGACCTATCACACTGATCCCAAATGGAAGAAGCCCTTCTTTTCTCCGGTCAAGACAGCAGCCGGAACGGTCATTACCCGTGGATTGGAATCGGCTGAGTCCAAGGATCACCCGCACCATAAGGGGATCTGGGTGGCGGTCGATGAAGTGAATGAAAACAAGTTCTGGGCAGAAAAAGCCACGATTCAAAACGCGAAAGTGGAACTCGTGAAAGCCGAGGGAAACCCGGCCGAAATGAAAGTCACCAATCTGTGGCTGGGGCCGGACAATGAAGCGGTCGTGACCGAAACGACCAGCATCAAGATCTATGCCAATCGGCTACTGACGTACGATATCCAGTTCACCGCGGGCAAAAAGCCGGTCACCTGGGCCGATACGAAAGAAGGGCTGTTTGGAATTCGACTCGCCGACACGGTGCGTGAGAAGCCGACAGCGCCGACGAATCCGCCGGGCCAGGTCACCAACGCTGATGGCATGAAGACCACCGCGGAATGCTGGGGCAAGGTCTCGAACTGGGTCGATTACTCAGGGCTGGTGGAAGGGAAGTTGCACGGGGCGGCGATCTTCGATCATCCGAAGAATTTCCGCAAATCACGGTATCACGTGCGTGATTATGGCCTGTTTACGGTCAGCCCGTTCGGGCAGAAGTCCTATACGAACGGCACGCTGCCCGCGGATAACCTGGTCCAGCCGGCAGAGACGGCGATTCGGCTGCGATACGCCATCTATATTCATGACGGCGATGCCGCTCAGGGAAAAGTTGGAGACACCTACGCGAGCTACGTGAAGCACGCTGGTGAGTAATCTGGCGGATATTCCCCCCACCGAGCTTGCCTCGGTGGATTCGGGCCTTTGCACTGCGTCGCAATTTCGGCTGCGAAACGTAGGGCAAAAGCCCTGTAACCACCGAGACGAGCTCGGAGGGGTTGTGCTGGCTGCATTGCGAAACAGGGGAAGTCGCAAGACTTGAAGCGTTCTAACTTGAGGCACGAATGACATCGCTTGATGTTGTTCGTGCCTATCGTTTTTCGCGGATTGCGCGAGCGGCGGGGTCGCGGCCACGATTTTTGGAAATTGGCCGTTTTGACTCCGTGAGCGACGGTAAGTACGAGACGGCCAATTTCGAAAAATCGTAGACCCGACCCCTTATCGGAGGTGCTTCCCTCCTGCGAATTGATGGTCGTGCGGAAATCCAGTCTTTTCAAAATTGCCATCTCTCGCGAAACTACCCTGTCAATGACCGTCTTGGTTGACTGGGGCGAGTTTCCGATGCGGTGCATGATTTCGCTTTCGTTAGGAACATCGGGTATCGGGAAAATTCTATTAGCGAGCCAACGTTGGGGCTGAGTAAGAATTGAAGACGTCTCGCTGCGAATGGCTCGTGGCGACGTGGGGCGATCGGCATCGCGGATTTGTTTTGCTGCTGAGATTTGAGGACGGAGCCGTATGAAGCGTTCAACCGAATCACTGAAAGATCTGGGCCTGACGGGATTTCTGGTGGTTGCGTTTCTGTTGGCGGGCTGCTTGGCTCAGACCGAAGAAGTGCCCCTGAAGGTTGAGGCGACGCCCACCGCATCCAGCACGTTCTCTGAGCCCGCCGACGTGACACCGGACGCCAAATCGCTGGCTGAGACGATCGCCGTCGCGCAATTTGACACGGCTGAGGTCGGTTCGACGCAGGATGAGATTATTCTGGCGGCAGCAGAGGTCACGAAACCGGCTCCCAAGCCCCCTGCGGAGTTACGTGCTCCTGAGCCCATGCTCAAGGGATGGACGCCGCCGAAACTGGCGATTGTCCTGTCCGGGGAGCAAAACGGATACCTCGAACCGTGCGGTTGTTCCGCGATGCAATCGGGTGGATTTGCTCGTCGCGGCGACTTGTTCAACCAGTTGAAAGCCAAGAAGTGGCCGGTCGCCGCTTTCGATCTGGGTGGGACTCTGAAACGGAGCCGGCGCCAGGATTATTTGAAGTTCGAAAAGATCGTCGAGGGCTTCAATATCATGCATTACCAGGCACTGGGCCTGGGGCCGGCCGAGCTGCGGCTGGGAGCGGAGCAGTTGCTGGCATTGCATCAGCCGGAAAAAGGCCTGGGGTTCGTCAGTGCGAATGTCGTGTTCTTTGGCGATCCCACGATTGGCACTCCGCTGCAGTTCAAGATTGTCGAAATGAACGGGGTCAAAGTCGGCGTGACGTCGGTACTCGGCAACTATTTTCGGGATCAAGTGATTCCTCGCGAAAACAATGACCCGAATCAACCCATTTCCGTCAGTGAACCAATCGCGGCGACCGAGGCGGCTCTGGCCAAGATGAAGGAGAAGGAACCGGATATCACGGTCCTGTTGAGCTATTGCAAGGTGGACGAGACGAAGGCCCTCGCGAAAAAGATCCCGGGATTTGATGTCATCATTACGGCCGGCGGGCCCGAAGAACCGCTGGAAACGACGGAATACCTCGGAAAAACGATGCTGGTGCAGGTCGGCGGTAAAGGTAAGCACGTGGCTGTCCTGGGATATTATCCCGACGATCCCAAGCAAAAACTCAAGTACGAATTGATCAACCTCGATCGCTTCCGCTTCAAGAATCTGCCGCGTATGGAAACGTTGATGGCCGAATTCCAGGAGAAGTTGACTGACGAAAACCTCGCCGAAAACGAAAAGCGGGTCGCCCATGAAAGTGGCTTTGAATTCGTCGGAGCCCAAAAGTGCGGCGAGTGCCACAAGAAGGCGTTCGCCAAATGGAAGACGACCAAGCACGCCCAGGCCTATGAGAGCCTGATCAAGGGCCGGCCGGACTACGAGGGCAAGTGGGTCCCCCGGAACCACGATATGGAGTGCCTGACCTGCCACGTCACTGGCTGGGATCCCAAAGAAGTCATTCCGTTCGAAACGGGCTTTGTCTCGCTGGACAAGACTCCTCACTTAAAGGGACAACAGTGCGAAAACTG
>JAQGHS010000233.1 GCA_028291605.1 Planctomycetaceae bacterium
TTTTGAATCGGCTGCGAATCTGCGCGCCCAGTTCGAGGGCGCACACCCCTTTGAGATCGTTTGTCTACTGCGTGGATCGCTGGAATTTGCCTCGCGGAAGTCTTTTGGAGCGGCCTCACACCCTGGATTTTTCCACGTTTCGTCAATTCGCTGGCTGCGCCGGGGTGTTGTAGAACTGAGTCGGCAGCGTTGGATTTCTGCGGGATGTTCGCGGGAGGCTGCTGTGGGCTCTTTTGGAACGGGGTGCAGCATGCTGCTTGAAATCGTGAATATGGCTGATGTGGCACGTGGGATGGGACCTCAAGTGACTCGGTCGGGGAAGGGGGGGAATCCGTCGCTCAAGGTGAGGCAGCCTGCTCCGAAGGTCGAGAAGACTTCTGGTGCAGCGCAGACGGTGCGGGAGGGCGGGAATGTCCGCGCGGAGGCTGGAAGCGATATCCAGCGCAGCGGTCCGCGGCTGGATCGGCGGGCGGAGTTGGTCAAGCTGGCTCAGCCGTTGCTGGATCAGGGGGTGTCGATCCCCGAGGTCCATGCGGCTCTGGAAGAGTTTGTGCAGCGCAAGGAGTGGGGATACCTGTCGCCGGCGACTCGGGATGATATTGTCGAATCGGCGTTTGATGCATTGGTGGACGCAGAAATGAAGGAGGCCGCTGCTGAGGAGGCTGCTCAGCGGGCCGCGAGCCTCGCGCCACAACCGGATGAGTTGCAGGAGGTTTCGCTGGCGGACATCGCTCCTGAGCCGGTGCGCTGGTTGTGGCCTGGAAAAATTCCGCTGGGTCGCGTGACGGTGATTTATGGTGAGGCGGGGCTGGGCAAGACCAGCCTGGGGCTCGATCTGGCGGCTCGGGTGTCGGCTGGGACCAACTGGCCGGATGGGACTGGGGCTCCGGAGGCGGGGCGCGTACTGATTGTGAATGGCGAGGATCCTTTGCAGGATACGATCTGCCCGCGGTTGAGGAGCAGCGGGGCTAAGGTCGAAAACATCTCAGTCATTGCCGGCATGCAGACGCCGGCGACGGGCGGTTCGGCCGGAGTCGCGGCTGGTGGGGCCTCGGTTCGTGGGGCGCGGGGGTTTGACCTGGGGCGCGATCTACCCGTGTTACGGAAGCGGGTTGAGACGTTGGGGAACGTTCGGCTGGTGATCATCGATCCGTTGGAAGCGTACTGCGGGAAGGTGGGATCGAATCGAGTGAAGCTGCGGGAGCTGGTAGCCGAGTTGACGAAACTGGCGGCTGACTGTGGCGTGGCGGTCGTGGTGATTTCAGCGGCGACCAAGTGCGATCTGCCGATCAAGCACGTGTGGCGGGTTGACTGTCAGGTGCTCGATGCGACAGCTCGCTGCTGGGTGCCCGTGAGGCACAACTGCGGTGCTCTGCCGGACGGGCTGGCGTTTCGGATCAATGCCGACGGAGTGGTCTGGCAGCAGGGAGGTGAGGCGCCGACCGAGTCTCGGGTGCGGGGGACCTCGGCCCGGGGGGAGCGCTGCCGGCAACTGCAGGAACAGGCCACTTGGCTGCGGGATTTTTTGAATGCGGAACCACATCCGGCTAAGGAAGTGCTTGCGGCGGCCGGGGCTGCTGGGTGGTCGACCGGTCAGATGAAGCGCGCGAAACGGGAATTGGGGATTCGGTGTTATAAGGAATCGGCGGAAAAGGGGCGGTGGATTTGGAGCGCCTGCGGCGAGAAAGTAGAGGGGAGTGAGTTGAGAGTCGATTTAAGACAGGTCGAAGAAATCAAAGAGTTCAAAGAAGTCGCGGTGATGTAGCCGAAGTCGCCAAGACTTCGGGGGGCCGTCACTGTGCGGCCAGAACTCTGGGCGAGTTCTGCTACGGACGTGGGCCGCTAAGGGAGACGGGCAGGAGTGCCCATCTTACGGACGAAGATTTGCGGGCGATGAAATCAAAGAGGTCAAAGGGATCAAAGAGGTCAAAGGGATCAAAGAGGTCAAAGGGATCAAAGAAGTCGCGGTGGTGTAGCCGAAGTCGCCAAGACTTCGGGGGGCTGTTGCTGTGCGGGCAGAACTCTGGGCGAGTTCTGCTACGGATCTGGGCCACAATGGGGGACGGGGCAGGAGTGCCCATCTTTCGGACGAAGAAGTCGAAGGGATCAAAGAAGTCACGCGTTTTCGATGAGAGGGCAGATTGATGGGATGATCGCTCCCCGAAGTCTTGGCGTCTTCGGCTACATTGGATTTCGTCTTTCAGTTTTTTGTAATAGAGGGCTTCCAAACTTCCGGGCGACCGCTGCTTCCGTCATAATGGGGCTTGCTGATTTCGAACCCTCTATGACAGGTTTTGCAATGCGCTTACGTTGTTTGTTTGTCGGTCTGTCGCTGTTTCTGGCGAGTGTCTCGTGGGCCGCGGCTGAGGAATTTCCGGAGATCTACGATTCGGAAAAATCGAAAGAAAAGCCGATGACGCCCGATGAGGTGGTCAAGACGGCCAAGCTGCCTCCCGGATTTGAACTGAGCGTCTTCGCTGCGGAACCTGCCGTCCAGAACCCAATTGCCATCACCACGGACGAACGAGGCCGGCTGTGGGTAGCGGAGAATTTCACCTGGGCGGGGAGCGGACTGGGGAACTACGATGTGAAACTCCGTGACCGGATTGTGATTCTCGAAGACACCGATGGCGACGGTAAGCATGACAAGCGGACCGTGTTCTGGGACGGGGCGGTTAAGCTGACCAGCGTCGAGGTCGGCTTCGGCGGCGTGTGGGCGATTTGCTTGCCGAACTTGCTGTTCATTCCCGATCGCAATCGCGATGACATTCCCGATGGACCGCCAGTGGTGGTCTTGGACGGCATCAATGATCACTCAGTGGGGCACACACCGGCGAATGGTTTGAAGTGGGGGCCCGATGGTTGGCTCTACGCTCGCCATGGAATTCTGGCGACGTCCAGTATTGGAGCGCCCGGCGCGAGCGAATCACAGCGGTTCAAGATCAACACGGGTGTTTGGCGCTATCATCCGACGCGTCAGAAGGCCGAAGCCGTGATGCATGGGATGACCAATTCCTGGGGGACCGACTGGACTTCCGAGGGAGAAATGTTTGTCATCAACACGGTGATCGGGCACCTGTGGCATGTGGTCCCAGGGGCTCACACGCAGCGCATGTTTGGTGCGGATATTAACCCGTATGCCTACAAGTTGATCGCCCAGGTGGCGGGACACGTCCATTGGGATACCGGTGAAGCCTGGAATGATATCCGCAAGGGTGTTACTGATAAGACCAGCGCGGCAGGTGGCGGGCATGCTCATATCGGGATGATGATTTACCAGGGAGACAACTGGCCCGAAGAATACCGCGGCCGAGTCTACACGCTGAATCTTCACGGCCGGCGCATCAACAGTGACATTCTGGTTCGCGAAGGGGCCGGATACACAGCCAAACGTGGTCCCGATATGTGTTTTATTGCGGATCCGTTTTTTCGCGGCATGGACCTGATATCAGGTGCGGACGGTGGAGTTTATATTGCCGACTGGAGCGATACTGGCGAATGCCATGACCATGACGGTGTGCATCGTACTAGTGGTCGTATTTACAAGTTGACCTATGGTAAACCGAAACCGCTCGCGCCGTTTGATCTCTCCAAGGAGCGGGACGTCTCGTTGGCGGAGATGCAGCTTGCCAAAAATGATTGGTACTCACGTCAGGCCAGGCGACTGCTGCAAGAGCGTGTTGCTGCGGCTGAACAGGCAGGTAAGCATAACGAGAGACCTGAAAAACCGATTTGGGACGCGCCGACAAAGCTGCACGGGTTCTACAGGTTTGTCGACGCAGAGCCCGGGACGAATGCAGAGAACTCCATTCGCCGATTACGAGCGTTTTGGGCCCTGAATGCGGTCAGCCTGAATGCGGTCAGTAAGCGGGATTCTGACTGGCTAATTAGACAACTCGAGCATCCCGATGAACATGTTCGCGTCTGGGCGGTGCGATTTCTAGCAGATCAAATGGATGGCCAAAAAAGCCCATCACCGGCGGTGTTGACTGCGCTGCAAAAGGTCGCGACCAAGGATCAATCGGGATTGGTGTTGTTATATGTCGCCTCGGCCTTGCAGCAACTGCCGTTGGAAGCACGATGGCCGATTGCAACGGCATTGGCAGCCCAGAAATCGTTTGCCACCGATCGCATGTTTCCCAACATGTTGTGGCTGGGGATTGAGCCTGCTATTCCGCGCGATCCTGCGAAGAGCGTGGAGTTGTTGAAGACGTCCCAGGTGCCGATGTTGCGGGAGAATATTGCTCGTCGTCTCGCCGAAGAAATTGAGAAATCCCCTGTCGGTGCGAATGCGTTATTGAAGATTGCCGAGAAGGCCTCGCCTGAAGTCCAGCGCGATATCCTGGTTGGCATGTCGTTGGGATTGAAGGGTTGGCGCAAGGCGACGCAGCCCGAGGCTTGGAAGGCGGTCAGCGCGAAGACCTTGGCCAGTTCTAACGCCGAAATTCAAACGGCGACAAAAGAACTGGGAGTTGTATTTGGCGATGGCTTGGCAATTGAAGCCCTGCAGGCTCTCGTGAAAGATGGGGGCGCCGACCCCGCGGCACGTGGCCAGGCGATTCGCGAACTGGCTCAAGCGAAATTGGCAGGCGCGGCCCCCCTGTTGCAAGGTTTGCTCCGCGATCGAGCGGTCGCCATTGAAGCGGTCCGCGGGTTGGCTCAATATGACGCGGCTGATACGCCTCAAAAACTGCTGGAGGTTCTTGGCGGATTCAGCCCCGAGGCACGAGGTGAAGTGGTCAACACGCTGATCTCGCGGCCGGCGTATGCGAAGGTGCTATTGAAGGCCCTACGCGACAAGCAGGTCCTGCCATCGGAAATTTCGGCCTATCATGCGCGGCAGATTCTGTCCTTCGAAGATAAAGATCTCACGAAGCAACTGACCGAATTGTGGGGCGATGTGCGGACCACGCCCACTGAAAAGAAGGAGATGATTGAGCGCTTCAAAGCAGAACTCAATTCCGCGACGCTCGCCAAGGCGGATCTCGGTGCGGGGCGTTCGGTTTATCAGAAGACTTGTGCAAACTGTCATGTGCTGTATGGTGCCGGACGCAAAGTCGGGCCCGATCTGACCGGATCGAACCGCAAGAATCTCGACTACCTACTGGAGAATGTGATTGATCCCAGTGCGGTCGTCGGGGCCGATTTCCGTGTTCTCGTAGTGACGCTGCAGGACGGCCGTGTCCTGAGTGGCGTGGTAAGCGAGCAGAACGAACGGACGATAACCCTGCAGCTGGCTCAGGCCCCCATTACGATCGATCGCAAGGAGATCGAAGAGTCGAAGCAGACGACAAGTTCGTTGATGCCGGACGGGCAGATGCAGACTCTTACGAAAGAGCAGATTCGCGACTTGATGGCGTATTTGATGTCGACCGATCAAGTGCCATTGCCAACCGAGTGAGCGCTAACGGAGTGCAGTGAGTTTCGATGTCAATCGGGATAAAACGAAATCAGCCGGAACGCGCTAGCGTCCGGTTCGGATGAAATTCGAGTCGATCGTTGCCCGAACCGTGGGCTAGCGCCCAGCGGCTGATTGGCCGATAGTAATCTGTTTAGTGATTAATTACGAAGGTCGCGTCGATGAGTGCGATACCTCAACCCGTTGTGACTCAACCGGGTGTCGGACGGACGATTGGCGTCGTCGGTGACATCTATCGATTCCTGGCGACTGGTGAGCAGACCGCTGGTAAGTATGCGATGTGGGAGGCGATTGTTCCGCCCGGGGGCGGCCCTCCTCCGCATCGTCATAGCCGCGAAGAGGAAGCGTTCTATATTCTCGAAGGCGAGATTTCTTTTCGTGTCGGGGATCAGCAATTTGTGGCTTCCGCGGGGACGTTTGCCAACATGCCCATCGGCAGTCTGCACAGCTTTCGAAATGACAGCGGGAAGCTCGCCCGAATGATCATCACCGTGGCGCCGGCCGGGTTGGAAGAGATGTTCTTTGAGGTTGGCCAACCGGTGGACCCCGGTGCGACTTCGGCACCCGTTCCGACACCAGTGGACTTTGAAAAGCTGCTCGCCGCGGCGCCCCGCTATGGTGTTGAAATTCAGGTGCCGCCGCATTGATGGCGAAGCACATTCGAGTTGATGGGAGGGTGAGGCTCCTGCCGAACCGCGGGTAACCAAACGACTCACATCATGTCATCTAATTTGCCTACCGGACCATTGCAGGACAATGCCAGATGGGAGGGTGAGGCTCCTGCCGAACCGCGCGCGACCAAACGGCTGCAATCATGCCATTAGCATTCCCCCACCGAAATCACAGAGGTGGCAAATGCCGGAGACTCCCGAATTCCTGTTACCAAGACGAAGCTATCCAGCACATGGAGTAAAGCTCATTGATGGGCAGCCAACCGTAATCTTCGACACCATATGCACAAAAGATCGGACCCCATGGCTGGCAAACCAGGAGGTCCACACCACGTTGAAAGAGGTTTGGCAGGAAGCTGAGGCCTGGTTGATGGGGAAATATGTCGTCATGCCGGACCACGTCCATTTCTTCGCGTGGTACACGCGCTCAATGATCAAATATGAAGGTTGGGTCAGGTACTGGAAATCTCAGTTCTCAAAGAAATACAAACATCCAGAATGTGAATGGCAAGTGAACCATTGGGATACCCGATTGCGGGATTCTCGGCAGTACGAATCAAAATGGCTTTACGTCCGTGATAATCCGATTCGAAAACAGCTCGTCGAGCATCCTGATGACTGGCCCTATCAAGGTGAGATTTGCCAGCTGAAATGGGAATCGACAGATGTATGTTATTGACGAATAGCGATTCGAACTATGCGCTCAGGTCGGCGGGTGCCTCGCGCTCCCGTATGGCCTTGTCCTGTAATGTTCTGATGACAACGTCGGATGATGTGGTGTGAGTCGTTTGGTTGCGCGCGGTTCGGCGGGAGCCTCACCCTCCCAGGTGGCTTTGTCCTGCATTCGGGCGAATAACGATCGTCGCCGGTACTCCCGGGCTTGGACGCAAGGTGAATAGCTGATTCGTGGTCACTGTCCGTCCGGGGACCATTGTGAATCGGAACCGCTGAGCGATGAGGGCCAGGACCAGGGTCATCTCGATCATCGCGAACGTATTGCCGATGCAGATTCTCGGTCCGCCCCCGAAGGGGAAATAGGCACCTTTGGGCAGCCGTTTTTCGAACTCGTTGCGCCAACGGGTGGGATCAAAGTTGTCGGGGTTGGCGAAGTAGCGGGGATCGCGATGGACGACCGCTTGCGGCATCAGGATCGTCGTACCTTTTGGGCAAAAGTAGCCGGCCAGTTCCATATCGGCGGTGGCTTCGCGGCCGAGAATAAAGGCCGGTGGATAAAGTCGCATCGATTCCAATAATGCGTGTTCGATTTCCTGCAGCCGGGGAAGATCGTCCAGCGTGGGAACTCGTCCGTTCAGGACCTCGTCGACTTCGGCATAAATGCGTGCGGCGGCTTCTGGATGCTCGGCTAGTAAATACCACGTCCAGGATAGGGCGAGGGCTGTGGTTTCCTGGCCGGCGAGGAAGATTGTCAGGCATTCGTCGCGGAGCTGCTGGTCGGTCATCCTCGTATGGTCCATGTCATCCCGGGCATGCAGCAGGCGCGACAGCAGATCGTCACGCTGCTCACCTGAGGCACGTCGCTGGCGGATGAAATCGTAGATGATGGTATCGAGATCGCGGACGACTTTGGCAATCTTGCGATTCCCCGGAGTCGGCACCCATTTTGGCATCTGGATGAGTCGCGAGAGCCGGCGGACGAATTCCTCCTGACTGACATCGAGTGCTCCGCGGACGCGCTGGGCGTGGTTGTCTCCATCGGCTCCAAACAGAGTTCTGGACGCAATCCTCATTGTCAGCGACATCATGTCGTCCAGGATGTCGCGGTTCTCGCCCACCTTCCAGTGAGCCAGCAATCGCATTGTGTGTTCGACAAACGTGGGGATATAAGTCGCAACATGCGAGCGATGAAATGCCGGTTGTGCCAAGCGACGTTGCCGCAACCAGAAGTCGCCTTCGCTGGTCAGCAGGCCGTTGTTGAGGATTCCCTGATTAAGTCGCAGGGCGAAATGTTTACGAAATTCGCGAGCTCGCGTGATCAGGACCGTCTCGATCACTGTCGGCTCGGTCACGATCCAGAGGCGGCGATGTGCCAGCCGCAACGCGACAACCCCGCCGTAATCTTTCGCGACCTGCCTCATAAAGGTGAGGCGGTCCTTACGAAAGCCTGTGACGTGGCCCCACAGCCAATGGCCCGGTGGTCCTGGCGGTGTTTGCGTGCGTGCCGGCAAGGCCCGGCTTTCGGCGGGCTGGCGGGATGAAGTCATGGAATCGGGTCTCGAGGAGCGTCGTCGCCCGACTCTTAGTTCGAGGGGACTCCAGACTCCAATTGCCGGGCGACAGGCGGCCTCTCTGATGTTCCGGCCAACGGGCAAACGGCTGCGACAGGGCGAACTTCGACGGTCATGCCAAATTGCAAACTGGGGCATTGGCGTGCGATCTCGACGGCCTCTTCCTCGCCCGAGACGTAGATCAGGAAGTAACCGCCAATCGTTTCTTTGGCTTCAGAGAAAGGTCCGTCGACGATGCGTCCGCCCCGCGGCATCGAAACGACACGACCGGCTGGGATCAGCGGATGGGCGTGTCCCATTTTCCCAGCCGCTTCCAGGCCGTCGTGCCAGCGATAGAAGTTCAGCATGCATTGTTCCCGCTGGTCGGGTGACATTGCGGCGTATATATCGGGGGTTGTGTCGCGGAAGAGCAGCATATAGGAAGAGGTCGAAGTTTCCATGGTCCGTCTCAGTGTTGATGAAGAGTGAATTGCAAGGTGATCCGGAGTACGCCCGAACCAACAACGGCCCACTAACATGGTAACCGGAATGTCTGGGTTTTCTATGCTACGTCTGCAAAGTAGGCAAAGGCGTTCGGCCCGAATCGAAATCGTCGCACATTATCTTCCATTCGGCTACGATAGGCGTTGATCTGATTGTTATTCCGAACCGTGGGTTAGCGCCCAGTGGCGGTTGGTTGTTTGAGCGACAAGGAATCTTGTTATGGCTATCGATGTTTTCGCTGCGAGCCGACTCAATCGTCGCGATTGCCTGGGGATTGCGGCCGCGGGGGTCGGGTTGTGGTTCCAGCCTCGATCTTTCGATCTGTTCGCCGCAGATGCTGCAGCGCCGGCTCGACATGATCTCCTCGTCCGTACTGAGACTCCGTTTAATGCGGAGCCACGCTTAGCGAAATTACCGGAAGGATTCATCACGCCGGTCGAGAATTTCTTCGTCCGCAATCATGGGAACCAGCCGACGATTGATCCGCAGGCCTATCGCCTCACGATTGACGGTGCGGTCGACAAGTCGTTGAGCTTGTCGCTGGCTGAATTGACGGAGAAGTCTACTCGCGTTTCGGTGACGGCGACAGTGACCTGTGCTGGTAATCGCCGGATTGAATTTGCGGCTGAGAAACCAGTCCCCGGAGTTCCCTGGGATGCGGGAGCGATCGGCACTGCCGAGTGGTCCGGAGTGCGACTGTCTGAGGTTTTGAAGCATGCCGGGATCAAGGCGGAAGCCAAGCACGTCTGGTTCGAGGGGCAAGACCAGATCATGGCCAATGGCCAGACTCGCACATTTGGCGGATCAATTCCACTCGCCACGGCATTGGATGATGAGACGGCCGCGCGGGTAATTCTTGCCGATCGCATGAACGGTAAGCCGCTCACGGCTGAGCACGGTTTTCCGCTGCGGACGATCGTGCCGGGATATATCGGCGCTCGTAGCGTCAAATGGTTGTCCAAGATTACCGTCAGCGATCGACCGTCCAGTAATTTTTATCTGGCCCAGACATATCGACTCGTCAAGGAGAACACGCCGGAAAATGTTGCGGCGGCGACTCCGATTTATGAGTTTTTGACCAACTCGGCGATTTGCGAAGCGAAGCCGGTCGCAGGAACGGGCAAGTATGTCGTGAAAGGATATGCGCTGGCGGGTGGACATCGAGGGAACAGGATTTCTGAGATCAACTTAACAATCGATGGTGGCCAGAAGTGGCAGCCGGCGAAGATTGTGAGTCCGGTTCGGGATTTCGGTTGGGTGCTATGGTCGGCGGAAATCGATGTGCCGGCGGGGACGGAACGCATTCAGGTCAAGGCGACTGACTCGGAGGGGACTAGCCAACCTGCTCGCAGTCCGTGGAATGCTCAGGGCTATCAATACAACGGTTGGCATTCATTCATGGTGAAGAAATCGGTTTGATTCGGGGAATATCTATGAGCTGTCTCCTGTGGCGTGTGATCGGAATTGTCGCCGTGTTTGCATCTCTGTCTGAAGCTGCCGATCGTCCGCCGCGGCCGATCCCTGAAGGGGAGGGGCCACGAGCCCGTTTTTTGAAGCTGATTGATCGGCCCAAGGTGCCACTGCAGGCGACCGAGCAACCGGCGGCTGGTGCCGCGAACCTGCGCGAGGTGGCGTTTTCGTACGACTCGGAAGCGGGTCAGCGCGTACCGGGTTTGCTCGTCGCACCGGCTGCTGCCACCGGGCGCTTGCCAGTGGTGATTGTGCTGCATGGCACGGGGGGCAGCAAAGAGGGTGTCCGGCCGCTGATGCGGCAGTTCGCGGCTCGTGGTGTGATTGGCGTGGCGATCGATGGACGCTATGCAGGCGATCGTTCTGGTGGGGCGCAGGATGCTTACCGGGCGGCAATTCTACAGACGTGGAAGTCGGGCGAGGGCTTTCCGTTCTTCTATGACACCGTCTGGGACGTGTTACGACTGCTGGATTATCTGGAAACTCGGGCTGATGTCGATCCGCAGAAAATCGGGGCCATTGGGTTCTCCAAAGGGGGCTTTGAACTCTACATGGCGGCGGCGGTGGATGAGCGTCTGGCCGCGGCGGTCCCTTGTATTGGCGTGCAAAGTTTTGGCTGGGCGTTGGAGCATAACGCGTGGCAATCGCGAGTCGGAACGATCCAATCGGCAGTCGACGGGGCAGCGAGCGATGCCGGGGTACGGGCGGTCAACGCGGCATTTGTCAAACGGTTTTATGAACGTGTGGTGCCGGGAGTGCATGCCGAGTTCGACGGGCCGGTCATGTTACCGCTGATTGCCCCGCGACCCTTACTGGTAATCAACGGTGACCATGACGATCGGACTCCGCAGCCGGGACTGAAGTTGTGCGTTAAGGCTGCTCGTGATGCCTATAAGGCAGCCGATGCGACGAAGCAGTTTGAGTTCCGATTGCAGCCGAATACGGGGCACGCGGTGAATCCGGATTCGGAGTTGTATGCGATCGGGTGGTTGGTGAAGGCACTGAAGAAGTGAGGCGAAGATAAGCCACCAGATTCATTACGCTGGGATTTGCTGATTTTAGAAGAAGAGTTATCCGCAGATTTCGCAAATGACGCAGATAAAGTCATTGAATTTCATCTGCGTCATCTGTGGATGAAACAATCTTAATGCAACCCGAGATCGATGGTAAATCGCGGTTCGGCAGGAGCCTCACCCTCCCATCGACTCGAATCACAAATTGTGTTGGATTTTCGTCGAAAATCAAATCCTTCACGGCGTAGCCTCCGGGGGTGAAGTCATGTTGGGTGCTGCGACTTGGGGCCAACGCCCCAGGAATAATCCGGTCGTCCCTCCGGGACTGCTGGCAAAAACAAACTGACCGCCCGGAAAGTTCCGGACGGTCAGTTCTAATTAGTGAACTACAGGTTAATGATTAACGCCGCGAACGCGGTGCAACGAATACGCGGCGGCTGATCGGGTTGCTGTCGTGACCATCCAGGTTGGTGACCTGCATGGAGATGACTCGCGGCGCTTCGGAACTGGTACGGCCGACAAAGCTGACGTGCTTCACGACTTCATTGATGGCCGCGGTGGATGCCGCACTGTTGAACGTGACCACAAGGTTCGGACTGCGATCGTTGCCTTCCGCGATGGTTCCGATCTGAGTGCCGCCGAAGAACAAGCGGCTACCACGCACCGTCACTGCACCCCCACCGGTGATGCCCAGCAGGTCTCGGCGGAGACGTCCAGAAATCTGGACGGTCAACTGAGCGCCGGCGAAGGTTTCCGGAGTGAGTTGGTTGGTGAAGACTGCGGCAGCATCAACTCGCACAGCCGGACTGCCCACCGTGTAGGTGATGTCGCTCTCACTGCCGGTCAAGGTCGGGCCAGAGAGCTCCTCTGGTGCTTGAACATTGATCGTGACTGTCGAGGTCGCAGTGCGAGGTTCTTCGCCGCTGTTATCACTCACCCGGATCACGAGCGTGAATGACGGATTGGTCGCGAAGACCAACGCATCCGAGTTCGCAACCTTGATGGCACCGGTCGCCGAGTTGATCGAGAACGCGCCGTCAGTGTTGCCGCTGACAATCGAGTAACTCAAGGTTTCGGCCGGCAGATCGGCATCCGTGGCTGGTGCCGTCGCCGCGAGCAGGCCGTTGCCATAGTGCTCTGAAACGGTGGCAGTCTGAGTCTCGAAGACGAACTGCGGATCGTGATCATTCACTGCGATGATCGTCAGTTGGAACGTTGTCGAGACGCTAACTTCGTGGGAATCGGTCGCCGTCACTGTGATGGTGGCGGCTTCCGAAGTGTTATCTTCGTCGTCAGGCGTACCGCTAAAGGTGCGGCTTTGCGGATCGAACGACAACCAGGTTGGCAGGCCGGTGGCCAAGTAAGTCAGCGTATCCCCCGCGTCAACATCGGCAAACGTATTCAGCGGCACGGTGAACGAGAACAGCGAATCCTCGGTCGCGTTCTGGGCCGAAATCACGTTGGCCACTGTCGGAGCATCGTTGGTGTTCAACACGACCAGGGTGAAGGTCGTAGAGACCGAGGCTTCCGATTCATCAGTCGCCGTGACCGTGATGGTCACGCCTGCCGTCACATTGCTGTTACCCGGAGTGCCCGTGAACTGACCGGTTTGTGCATTGAACGACAGCCAGGCCGGCACGCCGGTCGCACTGAGGGTCAATGAATCGCCGACATCGACGTCACTGAAGATGTCCCCCGGCAGCGTAAAGCTGAAGAGGCTGTCTTCGGTGGCCGTTTGCTGACCGATGGTGTTGGCGACGTTCGGGGCATCGTTCACATTGGCGACCGACAGTGTGAAGGTTGTCGAATCGTGAGCCAGTGCGGTATCGGTGGCAGTCACCATAATAGTGATGGGTGACAACGTGACGTCGCCGTTCAATGGTGTCCCGCTGAACGTTCCTGTCTGCGAATTCAGCGACAGCCACGCCGGCAAGCCTGTTGCAGAATAGGTGAGTTCGTCGCCGCCATCCACATCTATGAAGGTGTCGACGGGAATGGTGAAACTGAAGGGCGTGTCTTCGGTCGCCTGCTGATTCGCGATCACATTGGCGAACGACGGAGGATTGTTCGTGTTGACGACCGTCAATCCGAAGGTTGTCGACACCGATTGCGAGCTACTATCTGTTGCCGTCACGGTAATCGTGGTCGGGATGGGGGTCACATCGCCATTGCCCGGGGTCCCTGTGAACTTGCGGGTCCCTGCGTTGAAACTCAACCAGGCCGGCAGGCCACTGGCCGAGTAGGTCAGCGTGTCGCCCACGTCCACGTCGCTAAACGTGTTGAGAGGCACGGTGAAGCTGAACAGAGTCCCTTCGATCCCCGCCTTATTGGAAATTCCATTGGCGACCGTCGGTGCGCCGTTGGTGTTGGTCACCGACAGCGTGAATGTGGTGGTGACGAACGCATGTGCGACATCGGTCGCCTTCACCGTGATGGTGATGGGCTGCGTGGTCACATTCGCATTCAACGGTGTGCCTGAGAATTCACCGGTCGCCGGGTTGAACGAGAGCCAGCCTGGCAGACCCGTGGCACTCAATGTCAGCACATCACCCGGATCGGTGTCGGCGAACGTGCTTCCAGGAATGAGATAGCTGAACGGCGAGTCTTCCGTGGCGGTCTGATTCGACAGGACATGCGCGACCGTCGGTGCGTCATTCGTGTTCAGGACAGAAAGTTTAAAGGTGACTGATGCCGACTGGTCCGATGTGTCGGTGGCAGTCACGATGATGACGATCGGCTGTGTCGTCACATCCTGCTGTGCCGGTGTACCGGTGAAGGTCTGCGTCGCCGGGTTGAACGAGAGCCAGCCGGGCAGGTTGGTTGCACTGTAGGTCAGCGTATCACCTGGATCGACATCGGTAATCTTGCCGGACGGGATGATGAACGTGAACGGCGAATCTTCGTGTGCCGTTTGGTCAACGATATCCCTGCCACCGATCGGGGCGTCTTCCGTGTTCAACACGGTAATGTTGAACCACGTGGAAACCGACTCACCCGATTCGTCGGTCGCGGTGACTCGGATGCACAGCGGCTCGTCGGTCACATCATCATTGGTCGGCGTCCCGGAGAACTTACGAGTGAACGGATCGAATTCGAGCCATTCCGGCATTTCGCTGGTGCTGTAGGCCAACGTATCGCACGCGTCGATGTCATCGAACGCATGTCGCGAGAAGACGTAGCAGAACGCTTCGTCTTCAGTCGCTGTCTGATCGCACAGCCCGCGATCGACCGTGGGAGCGTCGTTCGTGTTCAGCACGGTCAGGAAGAGTTCGGTACAGGCGGTCGCCCCCGATTCGTCCGTCGCTTTGACGAAGATCCGGATGGGCTCAAACGTCACGTCGTCGTTGGTCGGCGTTCCACTGAACTCCTGGGTCTCCGGGGTGAAGGTCAACCAGTCTGGCAGGCATTGCACGCTGTAGGTCAGCGAGTCACCGACGTCGACATCTCCGAAGGTGCCTTCAGGAATTGTGAAGCTGAACGGAGTGTCTTCGGTGGCGGTTTGCGGGGCAATGGAGGTATTGACGTACGGAGCATCGTTCGTATTTTCGACGGTCAGATCGAAGGTCGTAAAGGTGGAAGCCCCGGATTCGTCGGTCGCGGTCACGACGATCGTCAGGGGGACCGTCGTGACGTCTGCGTTGCGGGGTGTTCCGGTGAACTTGCCGCTACCCGCATGGAAGCACAACCAGTCCGGCAGGCCCGTGACGCTGTAAGTCAGGCAGTCGCCCGCGTCGACGTCTGCGAAGGCGTCCTCAGGAATCTGGAAGCAGAAGAACGAGTCTTCCGTGGCAGTTTTGTTGCTGATGCCCTCGTCGACGGTGGGAGCATCGTTGACATTTTCCACGGTCAAATCGAAGGTCGTGCAGGCACGTGCGCACGATTCGTCTTTGGCGATGACCTTAATGCAGATGTGCCCGTCGGTGACGTCCTCGTTGGAGGGCGTGCCGTAGAACGTCTGGGTTTCCGCATTGAAATGCAACCAGGCCGGCAGGTTTCGGGCACTGTACGTCAACGAGTCTCCGACGTCGACATCTTCAAACGTGTTGCACGGCAGTGTGAAGGAGAAGGGTTGGTCTTCCGTGGCGGTCTGACAGGGAATGTCATTGGCTACAAACGGAGCGTCATTCGTGTTTTCGACTGTCAGATGGAATGTCGAATGGGCACGCTCGCACGACTCGTCGCGGACAGTGACCGTAATGCAGATCGGGTCAGTGGTGACGTCGTCGTTCGTCGGCATGCCAGTGAACTTTTGAGTACACGGATCGAAAGACAACCAGCAGGGCAACTCAGACACGGAGTAAGTCAGCGTGTCGCCGACATCGACATCTTCGAACGTATTGCACGGTACTTCGAAGCAGAAGAAGCTGTCTTCGGTGGCCGTCTGATTCGGGATTGCGTTCAAGACGGTCGGTGCGTCGTTGGTATTCAGAACCGACAGCGACAGTGTCGTAGAGACCGGGTCCGCGATTCCATCGTCGGCATAGATCGTGATTGTGATCCCTGACGTGACATCGCCGTTCAGTGGGGTTCCACTAAAGGTGCGGGTGCAAGCGTCGAATGACAACCAGGTGGGTAGCGTCGACGTAGTATAAGTGAGGGTGTCGAGTTCGTCTTCATCGGCGAACGTGTCTGCATTGAACTGGAACGAGAAGAGTGTATCTTCGGTGGCCTGCTGGGGGGGAATTAAGTTGGCCACTGTCGGAGCGTGATTGTCGGGCTGAACTTCAAAGGCCCCGATGTCAGCTGATGCTCCGAATACGCGGGCAAATCCCTCACCGCGCTGGTCGAATTCATTTTCACCACCGTTGCCAGAATCGATCGCCGGACTCGTGGGCTGCAGGGCAATCGTCTGGGTCGGGCCGCCGTTGTTCTGCAGGCCTGCGGTGTCCAGCAGCGGGTCGCCCCCGACGAGATCCACCGGTGATGGGGAACTTAGATAAACCCATCCGCTGGCAGTACCGATCAGGTTTTGCCCGTAGGAATTAATGGAGGCACCGATGGCTGTGGCGATGTCTGGCCCTGAGGATGCCGTATTTTGGGCCACGATGGAGCTGGAGATGTTAGGGATCACTTGCGAATAGAAGCCACCGCCTCGGTTCTGGCCTGAGTGCGTGGCGCCATAACCGCCGTTCGCACTGTTATTGGCGATCGTTGAGGCATAAATGGAGGCGGATGAGCCGGATTTGAAATACATACCCCCGCCGTACGCCTCACCACCGAAGCCTTCAGCACCCGACGCAGAACCGCCGTAAGATGCATTCCCGGCGATCGTACTATCGTCGATGAATACGTCGGATGTGTCGGAATAAATCCCACCACCCTGGGCTATTCCCGCGCCGAAATCCCCCGGAGTTCCCACACCGAACGCATAGTTATTGCTGATGGTGCTGCTATAGATGTTCAGTTGTCCCTGCAGCGTGGCAATACCGCCACCCTTCGCCACAAAGTCCGAGTCAGTCGCTGTAACCTGATTGCTGTTAATCGTGCTGTATTGAATGGTCAGATTGGATTCTACGGCCGCGATCCCACCCCCATATGCGCCAGACCCTTCGGCGTGATTATCCTGGAGTGTGACATGGTTCAGGTTCAGATCAACGTCGCTTGCATAGATACCGGCTCCGAAGGTGTCTGCCCCATCCTGGATGGTAATGTTGGCGAATTCAACGAAGTTCGATGAGGAAGACGCACCTTCGATGTCAAATACACGGTGCGAGCCATCGCCGACAATAATCGTCGGATTTGACGAATCGGTGGATCCGACAAGTCTGATGTTGGTTGTGATATTGAGAGAGCCGAAGTCGAGGTCGTAAGTGCCACCCGGCAGCGAGATCTCGTCATTTCCAATATGCGTCTCGGCGTATTCGATTGCCGTACGCAAATTTTCCGCGGTGAAAGTTCCACCGCTCGAGATACCTCCACCAGCCCCCGGGGCCGTGTCAGCACCGGCGCTCGTGAAGATGATCCCTGGTGTATAGACTGTCAGCAACAGGCGCGACTCAAGTTCTTCCACGGACTGTGATTCTGATACCGCGCGCACCTTGCGGTGTTTGGCTGGTCGACGTTTCCGAGACAGTGCATGGCCGCGGTCAATGCGCTGCCAGCCAAACAGACCTTTGAGCCAGTCAAAATACATGGAATCAATCCTTGCTAAAGTGAGGTACCGATGAGTTATTAAGCAGGCCGAAGCAACGTGCCAGCACTTGTGAGAGGCCGTTGCAGGAGCTGCGCTCCTGCAGTTCACAAGCCCGGGCCCAAGCTCTGTCCGCAAATCCCGACTCACTGATGAGGTGCCGGAATTCCTGGGCAATCACTTCGGGCTGAACGATTTTCAATATGTAGTTGCCAACTCCCAGCTTATGGATCATTTGAGCATTAATGACCTGCTCGAGTTGGGACGGAAATACGAGTTGGGGTCTGCCGATCGCCAGGGCATGCTGGGATGTTCCACCGCTGGCGTGATGCACGATGGCCGAGACACGTGGCAGGACTTCGGTCAGCGGTGGCGGCCGGTGCAGGATCTCCAGCCCCGGCCGTATCAAGCTGTCACGCTGAGACGGGGGCAGATTGCGCAGGTAAGCCTGGCCGGGGATACCCGACTGAGCCAATCCAGCCAGGATGGCTCCGACTCCCGGCACTGCGGCATCGAGGTAAGCGAAGTAGCTGGGTGTCTCTGGTGGCCCGCAGGGAGGATCTAATCGCTCCAACGGTCCAATGACCGGTTCGGTGCGAAAGCCATCGTACGGGTCGATTTCCGGGAGTGCCGTGACGAAGCGTTCCGACTGGGCGAACAAGCCGGGCAGGGTCGCTGGCGCTTGACGGCCTCGCGCGTGTTGGACCTCTTGAATGGTCTGCAGCAGTTGAGCTTCGGGATACTCCAGCGGATTAGCCGGAATCAGCTTGGGGAATGTCGGCCCTTGTGTCGGCGGAACGCAGAAACCGTTGCCGACGACGATGGTGGGAATCGCACCATATGCGGTGAGACACAGCGTCGGGCTATGATCACAGACGATCAAGCTGGGGTGCACTTGATCCAGCAACGTCTGCCAAGCCTGGACCTGCGGTTCGAGATGCGGCACCGCATCGAATCCATGACGGCCCAGGATATCGCTATAGCTGGCGACAAATCCGGGTGCCGACGGTGCCTCGGGCTTGTACACGGGGGACTGCAGGACCTCGAACCCCAGATCCCTTAGCATGGTCCCGGACTGGTCGAGATTGCGAACGGCAAACACCGCCTTCAGACCATGTCCGGCGAGCACACGGGCGAGGGGCAGCAATTGCTGGATATGCCCCATGCCATTGCCCAGCTCCCAGGCGAACAGGACAGTTTGTCCTTTGGCGGATCCGACACGTGGTGCGTCTGGAACGGCTGTCTGAGACGACGCGGTGGCCGACACGTGGCTGACCGGGATCTCGCAAATCATGTCATAGATTTTGCCGCTGGCGGCGGGCTCGATGCGATCCACCAACTGCACCTCAACCCCGATCGGACGTTCAAAGAATTTGTGCACGACGTCGGTCAGACGTCGGGGATGCTCGACGGTCCAACCGTCGTTCGGCACGATCCGGACCAGGACATGTTCGAGAGACCGTTGAATGACTTGATGCTGACGGTAGCCGCCAGTGTCATACAGACCAAAGATCATCTCATTGGACGACTTCGTGCGGCCTCCACCCAGTTGGAAACTGGGACGCGCCTTTCCTTGAACAGTTGTCAGTAATGGCAGTCCACGACCGCAAGGGCAGGGGGCCACGGCCAGCGTGACTTCGTCCTGAATCTCATAGCGGATGAACGGATTCAAGTAGTTATGCAATGCGGTCAGGACCACACGCCCCGTTTCACCGGGAGCACAGGGCTGGCCATCGGCATTCAGGACTTCGAGCAACACGTGTTCGGCATGGACGTGCAGGCCATGCTCATCCGGGCAAGGTGAGGCCACATAGCCGGCTTCCGCACAACTGTAGATCGACTTGACCGGTACTCCGAACGCCGCTTCGATGCGCGCCCGGGCTTCCGGCCGCAGCGTCTCGCTGATGGTTTGGATGGCCTGTAGACGAGGCAGCTTTTGACCACTCTCCCAAATCAGTCCTGCGAGGACCTCCAGGTTGCTTGGGTAGCTCAGCAGATAGTTGGGGGAGACTCGACGTAACCAGGCCAGTTGTTTCTGGGGAGACTGGCGGACATCCATGACATGTGAGGATCCGGTCTCCGCCAGCCCCGGTGATTCCGGAAACCAGGAGGGCATGGAGATCCCCAACTGGTACTGCCGCAGGTGGGGGGCCGAGAGCGTTCCTTTCGGCGAACGAATGGCGGCCAGGTCGCCGCGCGGATCGATGTGCGACCATTCCAGATCTCGGAATTGGCAGGCCCACCACCACTGATGCACGACGTTCGTCTGGAGCACCTGCAGTGGAATCCCCGTGGTCCCGGAAGTCCGGCTCTGGGCGGTCAGGTGCATTCCGGCGGGCAACTGAGTGGCCTGCAGATCGGCGGCGTGCTCTTGCCAGGTCTGACGGCTGGTGATCGGCAGGCGGCGAAAATCTTCCAGAGTTTGGATATCGCGGGGAATCAGCCCTGCTGCCTGCAGCTGGCGGGAATAGTAGGGAACATGCCGCTGACAATGTTCCAGTAACGCGCGGATCTCGCGCAGTTGCAACTGTTCGATCTCAGCGGGAGACGACCACTGTGTCCGATCGAGCTTATCGTATCGCGACCAGATCTCCTGGACCTCGGGGCGCGCCGCCGCGCTGCCGGAAGTTGTCGTTGGTTTGTAGAAAGTAGATGCTGGCATTGGGACGGAAGCACTCACCCGCGTTCATCGATGGTGCAAACGCGAGTCTCGGATCGATTTCATTGGGGAAGAGAACCCCCACAGCGTTGGCTTCAGGTCACCGTCCCAGGTGATCTATTTGAAGCGGGCCGTGCGACGAGAGTGATGGGTCTCGGCGGACGACTGCAACACGAAATGGTGGCCCACTTCCTACAACCCGCACGACCTGTCTCATCCCAACGACGGCGTGCGACATGCAGGATACGGGCCTTCCATCGACTCGGTGTCTGTTCAGAATCGAACTGTCTGTTCAGGCGCGTTACGACATGAATTCTGAGAAAAAGGCAGGAGGCGTTACACGCAACTCATCCGGAATACGTTGACTATCGGCGCGCAAGAGAGATCGCGGGGAGCGGCTCCCGTTCGGTTGTGCGGAATATTCCGGGGCGTTCATCGACACCGTCTAATGCGCGACGTTAGCCACATGGTGCAATGACGTGAAGGATTTGGGGTGGATGGGAGGGTGAGGCTCCTGCCGAACCGCATAGTCTGGCGAGCGCCGATAAACGCCTGCGGCTTCAAGGTAGCCTTCACGCTCCGCGTGAAGAAGGCCGAGCGCACTATTGGTACTGAGCTTCTCTAATGCGCCAGCCGTATCTCTTAGGTTTGCATGCACGAATACGCCGTAAGTGTCATTCAACGACGATTCAGCGCCCGGCCTTCTTCACGAGGAGAGGCTGACAAGTTTTCGACATAAATCCATAGTTCAAAGATGGACACCAGATGACAGGGGAATTATATTCCGCCCCATGACAACTTCATCCTCTTCTTCCGATCCCGGTTCTCACGAGCGGCGT
>JAQGHS010000245.1 GCA_028291605.1 Planctomycetaceae bacterium
CTTGAGGCAGCTTCGCCTTCGGAGGCATCTTCAACTCGTCCTCGTAACGCACGGCGTGCATTAGCCGGCTGTCGTCGAGGCGCCGCGGAATGATGCCCGGCCCGTTGTCGGTTCCCTTTAGCAGAAACTCGCGGGTGTCGACCCGTAAGCCACCCCGTTGCTTCTTCTCACCGTGACATTCGTAGCAATGATCGACGAGCAACGGCCGGACCTTCTTCTCGAAGAATTCCAGGGCCGCCGGAGTGGGGGCGTCCTCAGCGACCGCAGCGCGGAGCATCCCGCAGCACAGTGCCAAAGCAATCAAGGCCATACGACAAATCGACATCAGCGACAGATCCTGTTTCCGAACTGCGGGCAGAGGCGGGAGTTCCGGGCAGAGTTTTTCCCAAAGCTTTGACATTATATAAGGAAATCACAGCCGCGGGCTATCCCTGTAGCACAACTCTGTAGCCCGACTCTGGAGAGTCAGGCTACAAAATTCCGCCCTCCCTTGATTGCGGACCCCACGAACTCGATCATGACGCAAACGGTCACTCACATCAGGGGAACAGCAAATGAGCATGCGATATAGAACGAACACCAGTTGGGTTTTAGGGATTCTTTTCTTCGCCGCAGCGAACTGGAGCTTTTCCGGTCGTATTGAGCGACTTCATGCCGAAGACGCCACGCCGACAAAAGTCGCGCTACCACAACCGCGACTACCACGGGATCGCTTGCTGGTCTATCGAGACGCTAAGAATCAGGAAATACCGGTCAAGACGGTCGCCGATTGGCAACGCCGCCGTGCCGAGATCATGCTCGGCGTCGAGGCCGTCATGGGCAAGTTACCGGGTAAAGAAAAGAAATGTGACCTGGATGTGAAGGTGGAGAACGAAGCGGACTGCGGCACGTATATCCGCCGTCTCATCACGTATGCCTCTGAACCTGGATCGAGGGTTCCGGCATATCTCTGCATTCCAAAGGCGGCATTGGAATCCAAGTCCAAAATGACGCCCGCCGTGCTTTGCCTACATGGGACGGACAATGTGGTAGGGCACGGCGTGGTTGTTGGCCTGGGAGGCAAAGCCAATCGGCAGTATGCCAGCGAACTTGCTGAACGCGGCTACGTCACCCTCGCGCCCAACTATCCGTTACTCGCCAAGTATCAGCCCGATATCAAGGCTTTGGGCTGGGAAAGTGGGACTTTGAAAGCCGTGTGGGACAACATCCGCGGCCTCGATTTGCTCGATTCATTGCCGTATGCGAAACCGGGACGCTATGGGGCCATCGGACATTCACTGGGCGGACACAATTCGGTCTACACCGCGGTTTTCGACGACCGCATTCAGGCGGTTGTCGCGAGTTGTGGGCTCGATTCGTATCTCGATTACTATGGGGGCCGGGAGGAAGTGTGGTTGCCAGAAAAGGGCTGGACGCAGACGCGCTACATGCCCAAGCTGCGTGACTATCGCGGCCGGTTGAAGGACATCCCGTTCGACTTTCACGAACTGATCGGAGCTCTCGCTCCGCGGAACGTATTGATCATTGCCCCGTTGCGTGACGGCAATTTCCGCCACGACAGCGTCGACCGCATCGCCGCTGCCGCCGGCGAGGTCTACAAACTCTACGGCGAACCAAAGCATCTGCGGGTCGAACATCCCGACTGTGACCACGATTTTCCCAACGAAATGCGAGAATTGGGTTATCGATTGTTTGATGATGTTTTGAAGAAATAGAAACGGAAGTTGGCGTCATCGGGTAATACTGAAGGATCAGGAGTCGACTGGCAGTTCGCCTGACACAATCGACGCCAAACCGCACTCCCCAGGAACACACCCATGCGTCGCACACTTTTACTCGTCTGCATCGTAGTTACGTCGACACAACTCGCGTTTGCTGGACCGAAGACCGTGGCGGTGCTGGAAGAACACCTGCAGGCCGGGACATTGTCCACCGGACAGGCGTTGCTTTCGTCCGAGCTGGAGAAGAATCCCAAGGATGCGGACGCGCGATTTGGATTGGGAACACTTCAATTTCTGTCGTCCGTCGAACGACTCTCAAAAAGCCTTTATCGCTATGGGTTGCTTCAACAGCAGCGAACCCTCATCGGTGGACTGGGGATCGAACTTCCCATCGGAATCAATCCGCAGCCGGAGAAGATTACCTATGAACAAGCCCGGGCGATCATCCAGCAGCTCGTGACCGATCTGACCAAAGCCGAGGCCACGCTCGCGCTCATCGACACGGAAGAGGTGAAGCTGCCGCTCCATTTCGGCCTGATTCGCCTTGATCTCAATGGCGACGGAAAGACCGATCCTGACAAAACGCTCTGGCGGATCTATGCACGATTGAATCGCGGAGCAATTAATGTCTCTGAGAAACGAGCGCAGGCCTTCGTGATCGCGTTCGATACGGGCGATGTCTATTGGTTGCGGGGATATTGCCATTTGCTGATGGCGTTTGGTGAAACGGCTCTGGCGCACGACTGGCAGGAACTTTTCAAGCGGGTTGGTCATGTGATCTTTCCCAGTACCGACTCTCCTTATCCATTCCTGAAAGAGGCGACTCCCGGTGATACGGACACTTTCTTTTCGTTTAATAGGCTGTCGGATTTGATTGCTTACATTCATCTGATCAATTTCCAAGTCAAAGAACCTGAAAGAATGCACGCGGCTCTGGGACACCTGGAATCGATGGTCGCAGTGAGCAGCCGGTCTTGGGACTTCATCCTGAAAGAGACGGATAACGATCAGGAATGGCTCCCCAATCCGAAGCAGACCGGCGTGATCCCCAACGTGGTTGTGACTGACGAAATGATCGAGAGCTGGCGTCATTTCCTGGCGGAAGCGAAGACCATTCTGAAGGGAGAGAAATTGATCCCATTTTGGCGTGGAGCACCCGGCCGCGGGATTAACTTGAGACTGGTCTTCATGGAGCCCGCTCCGTTCGACCTGGTTTTGTGGATTCAAGGGACCGGTGCGGCACCTTATTTGCAGAAGGGTCCCAGTACGGATCCAGAAGTTTGGCGGCGACTGCAACGTGTGTTCGGCGGAGAGTTTATCGGATTTGCACTGTGGTTTAACTGATTCCGGCGTGCCCGAAGTTTTCGCAAACCAGTCCAGATACTGGGCAATATTTCTGCTTCCAGGTCGGTCCTGCTAAATAAAGCATCGGGAGATATTCAGGTCGCTCCAGCTTGGCGATCCGGGTAGAATCAATCGGAGACGATGCTCCAGTTAGACGGTGTTTATTCGGAAGAAATCAATGGCTAACACAACGTCGCCCCGGCTTGGGGCTCGACGCGAATTCTTGAGAGTTGGTCTGGCTGGTTTTGGGACTCTGTCTCTGCCTGATCTGCTGCGGCTCCGTGCCGCGGCAGCGTCCTCCGTTGCCCGCGAGCGGACAGCCGTCATCATCGTCTGGCTCCGTGGCGGGTGCAGTCACCTTGATACCTACGATCCTAAGCCGGGAATCTCAACCGATTACCGCGGTCCCTTTTCGACGATCGATACCAAGACGCCCGGTTTGCAGTTCTCCGAGTTACTGCCCCGACAGGCACAGATCTCCGATAAGTTTGCCGTGTTGCGGTCGATGGCCCATACAGGCGGGGGACACCCTGCCGGATCTTTGCAAATGCTGGGGGGTGACCCGGCCGCACAGGACAAGGTTACCCCGTTCTACCCCGACTTCATGTCGGTCGCTAATTTTCTCCGGAGCGGCCAGCCGCGGAAGCTGCCGAACTATGTCGGCGTGAACCCCATCACGCGGTACGACAGCTTCACGATCGCCGGATCGACCTACCTCGGCCCAGGGTACGAGCCGTTCGCAGTGCTCGGTGACCCCAGTCAGCCCAACTTTGCTGTGCCGAACATTGGTCTCTCCAATCCCGATCAGGCCGGACGGTTGCAGGAGCGGATTCGACTACGCAAGTCATTTGACGACTTCCGCCGTGAGGCCGATCAGTCCGGCGTGATGGCCGCCATGGATCAGTTTGAGGCTCAGGCTCTCAATCTATTGACGAGTACCGAAGCCGCCAAGGCGTTTGATTTGAAACAGGAAGAGCCGCAAGTTCGCGACCGCTACGGCCGCAATCAATGGGGCCAGCAATGTCTGATGGCGCGTCGACTCGTCGAGGCCGGCGTCGAGATCGTCACGACCACCTTCGACGGTCCGCCCTGCGGCCGCGTACAGAATTGGGACGATCACGCGGTCAATCAGCACATTTTTGAAGCCCTGCAGTTCCGCATGCCGACCGTCGATCAGGCGGTCACAGCGTTAATCGAGGACATCTACGAACGCGGCCTCGACAAGCGAGTGCTGGTTGTCGTCACGGGCGAATTCGGTCGAACGCCGCGAATTTCTCACGTAGCGAGCAGCGGTGGTGGCGTTGCCAGCGCGCCGGCCGGAGTTGTCCAGCCCGGCCGCGATCATTGGCCTCAGGCCAATTCCATGATCTGGGCCGGAGGGGGAATTCGGACGGGACAAGTCATCGGGGCGACGAACCGTCACGGGGAAGAACCTGTGGATCGACGAGTCGGCCCTCAGGATTTCCTTGCGACGATCTATCGCCACCTCGGGATTGACTACGAACGAGTGACGCTGCCCGATCTTGGAGGCCGGCCGACGCCGATTGTCACCGATGGCAAGGCGATTCCGGAGCTGGCGGCGACGGCGTGAAATAGTGGGATAGGCTTCCAGCCCGTCATCGTCCACCAGGAATGACAGGCTGGAAGCCTATCCCACTTGGATGCGTCACTTCGTGACGGGCATTGAATATCCTTCAATCCGCTGTTTCATCTCGGCGACGGTGGTGGCATAAGCGGGATCGTGAGCGAGGTTCTTGGTTTCTCGCGGATCCGCCTGCAGATCAAACAACTGCTCACCGCGCCGGCCCTGTTCCCAGGTGATGTAGCGGAAGCGGTCAGTCCGGACGGCATAGCCATCGAACTCGCCGCGCCGCACTTGAGTGAACGCTGCGGACTTCACGGTGGCGGTTGGATCATTGAGCACCGGTTTCAGGCTCTTACCTTCCAGATAGTCTGGGGTAGGTAGTCCCGCCAGATCGGCCAGCGTGGGATAGATGTCGACGAGTTCCGCCAGACTGGTACTCGTTTTTCCCGCGGCCTTGATCCCCGGCCCCGCAATGATCAGCGGTACGCGGCTGGATCGTTCGAAGAGGCTCATCTTCTGCCAGAGTCCATGATCTGAGAGGTGATAGCCGTGATCGCTGGAGAAGACAATCAACGTCTTGTCAGTCAGCCCCGAACGATCCAGACCGTCGAGGACCAGTCCCACCTGCGCATCCATGAATGAGATCGATGCCCAATAAGCCTGGATCGCCTCCTGACGTAGGGCGACGGTCAAGTTCTCCTGTTCCTTCTTGGCACTGGCGTAGGCGGGGGCCGGGGTGCGAGTCTGGTCGTCTGCTGACAGTTCTGCCAGTTTGATTTCATCCGGCTTATACAGGTCAAAATACTTCTTGGGAGCCACGTACGGCGTGTGCGGACGGAAGAAGCCGACTCCGAGAAAGAACGGCTTGTCCCGCTGTTGCTCGATCACTTTCACCGCCTGAGCCGCAATCAGTCCGTCGGTCTGTTCGGCATCGGTTCCCTCAGCGGCCAGCCAACTCAGAACAGCGCCGTAGCTTTTGGGAATGAGGGTAAAGATCTTGTCTTCCTCAGCCTTGTCACGACCGCTCGGGTTGAAAGCTTGCTCCCACGATGGTGGGTCGTCAAAGCCATTCGTACCGATTTGGGCTGGCACGCCATAGTGATACAACTTGCCCACTCGAGCGGCATAATAGCCGTTGTTGCGGAAGAGTTGTGGTAGTGTGATCGTCTCGGGAATGGCTTCACGGAAATGAGGCGAAGTTTGCGGCTTCCCTTCACCCCCTCCTGGGTTGCGGTGGACTCGGGTCGTGTTGGGGCGACGGCCTGTCAGAAATGAGCTGCGGCTGGGACTGCAGAGCGGAAACTGACAGTAAGCGCGTTCAAACAGGACACCTCGCGCAGCGAGCCGATCGAGGTTCGGAGTCTTCACCCGCGGATGGCCATAACAATGCAAATCGCAATTCAAGTCATCCGCGAACATGAGCAATACGTTGAGTTTGCCAGGTTCGGCACCGTATGCCGTTGGACCGATGGCAAACAACACGGCCGTGAAGAATAGCAGCAACATCGGTGATTTGGTCAGGGGCACGATCGGATACATTTTCCAGGCTTCTCATGCTGAAGGGGTCAGCAGTCACCTCTCCGGAGAGTCAGCGCTGACATCGGTGGTAGTGAAACAAGGCGGGCTGGAAAGAACCTGCCAGATTGAATCAGACGATACGATATGACGTCACTCTATCGCAAGGGACTCGCCAAAGAGGCGGAAATGAAATGCGACGTGCGCTATGTCGATGGCCAAAAGAATCCCGGGGCTTACGCCGCCGGGCTCGCCTGGATCACTTCTTTTGCATGCCGACTTAGTATGGGCGGTCCCGCTACGTTTTATCGAACCGGCCGGTTAATCCCGCGATCACCGCCAGCAGCTCGGCAGGCTCGACCGGCTTGGGAAGATGTGTCTGAAAGCCCGCCTGGATCGATCGGATGTGATCCTCGGGCCGGGCAAACGCGGTTAATGCGACCGCGGGTGTTTGATTTCCCTGTCGCCGTAACGCCCGCATGAATTCGTAGCCGTCTTGTGAGGGCATCCCGATATCACTCAGGATGACATCTGGGGTAAAGCGTGTGAGGACATCTTGCGCCTCTTCAGCAGAAGAGGCCAGTTGGGGTACGACGTCGCTGGCCAGCAGACAGCGACGCATGAGCTCTCGCGCGTCTGGTTCGTCATCGACGACAAGGACTTTGATTCCTGGCAACTTCATGGGCTGATGATTGGTTGCGCTATCAGGTAACGGCAACTTGATTTGCGAGAGATAGGGGTCTGATTTCCTTTCGATCTTGATCGGCAGGCTGATCACAAACGTCGAACCCCGACCCTGTCCCAGGCTCTCTGCCCGAACTGTGCCGCCGTGTAGCTCAATCAGATGCTTGACGATCGACAGCCCCAATCCCAAGCCGCCATGTTGCCGCGTGGTTGAGCCGTCCGCCTGACTGAATCGCTCGAACAAGTGAGGCAGAAATTCGGGACTGATCCCTTCGCCACTATCGATGACGCGGACCTCCCACGAGCTATCAACCTGTCTGGCAACCACCTGAATGTGGCCTTCCTTCGGAGTGAATTTGATGGCGTTATTGAGCAGATTCCAGAGCACTTGTTGCAGACGGCCGGGATCGCCGTTGACTGCCGCTGTTGCAGAGTCGATGTTCGCTTCCAATCGAATGTCTTTGGCATCAGCGGCCGGATGCAGACCTTCGATGGTGGCGGCAATGATTTCGGGCAGATCGACCGATTGGACTTCGAGTCGGATCTTGCCAGAAATGATGCGGCTGACATCCAGCAAGTCTTCGATCAGCTTCGTCTGCAGGCGAACGTTGCGGTCGATGACGTTGATGCCCTCGGCCAGGGTTTCTGGATCATTCCGCCCCAGTTTCAGTAACTGGGTCCATCCAAAAATGACATTCAGCGGAGTTCTCAGTTCATGGCTGAGTGTCGCGAGGAACTCGTCCTTCATCAAGCTGACACGTTCCGCTTCCTTCCGGGCCGCCCGTTCGCTTTCCAAGAGCAATTGCCGTTCTTCGCCACGTTGACGTTCCTCGGTGATATCGGTATTGGTTCCAAACCACAGAATGATGTCGTTGTGGCCGTCGCGGAATGGCATGGCTCGTGAAAGATGCCAGCGAAATTCGCCGTCATGGCGACGTAGTGGAAAGGTATCTTCCCAAGGTTGTCCGCTTCGAAACGCGTCTTGCAGTTTCTGCTTGATGCGTGGCAATTCTCGCGGGTCGTGGACCGACGCCGCATCCAGAGTCGCCATCTCATCGAAAGTCTTACCCGTGTATTCGTACCAGCGCTGGTTATACCAGGCGGCTTTGCCGTCCGGCTTCGCGATCCAGGCCAGTTGGGGAATCAAATTGGCCAGCGCCTGAAATCGTTCCTGAGTCTCCTGTAACGCGGCTTCTGAAGCCTTCCGGGCGGTGATGTCTTGCGTCGTGCCGTCAAAACAGACCGGCTCATTGTCCATGTTGTAGTACGTTCGCCCCGTGGCCCGGACCCAGCGAATCTCGCCCTCAGGAGCAACGACGCGATACTCGATGTCGTAAACCTGGTCCGCGAATACGCAGGCCTGGACCGCTTGCCGGGTGCGCTCCCGGTCGTCGGGGTGCAAGCGGTCATAGAACAGATCGAAATCGATCTTCGCCTCGGGCGGCAGGAAAAAATGCGCTTTGCAGCGTTGATTCCAGATGATTTCCCCCAGCGGCATGGGGCAATGAAAGGTCCCCAGTTCCGAAGCATCCAGGGCAATTTCGAGTTGCTCCTGGAGTCCGCGAGCCCTGGCTTCTGCGCGACTGATGGCCGCGATCTGATCGCGAATCTGGTATTGGCGACCACGGCCGCGCACGGCAGCGTGCACAGCACTCACCAGGGAACGCATGGGGGCCGGGCGGTCGACCAGAGTCACGTTACGCAACGACTCGATCACGTTAATCGCGGTGGTCGAATGCGCCCCCCCGGGGACCATCATCACGACAGGAATGTCCGACCATGCCGGCTGCTGTTCGAGGTGATTGAGAAACTCGTGAATTCCATCACCGGTCAACGCAGTTTCCGTCAGCAAAACGGCGCCGCATCCCTCGGCGAGTTGCTGGCTCAATTGCGACAGACTCTCGCAGACGTCGCAACTAATTCCCGCGATTGCCAAAAGTTTGCAAGTTACCTCGCCGTCCTTGCGGGTCGGGGGCAGAAATAAAACACGCTTCTCCGCCGCGCTGGTCACAATGGTCAACCTTTTTCGGTTATGGTTCAGGCAGCCTCCGCCCGACCTCGACGGCTCTTATTTTTTTCGCTGTGGGGGGGCGATTCTCCGTGTCGGTGGCCCCGGCCCCCGAACGGGCACCTCGGGAAATCGACGTGCGTCATTTCAGTTCGCTGTGGTCGGGAAGTTGGACTGGCACGCCAGTCAAAATGCCCCGATATCCTTCTAATGGTTCGCTGAGATGAATTCCTTGATCATCGAACCGCAATTCACGGATGGACGCTTCGTGAGCACCGCTCCGTTTTTTTACGACGGATATGGCCTTCTTGACCTTCCCGGAATACTCGAAATAACGGAGCAGCACGACCGAGTCGGCGAGGTAACTGGTGTCGACAGGACTGTTCATGTTCGTGCCCAACATCCCGTGTTGCGCCACCACCATCAGGGTCGTCACCCCCTGCCGCCCCAGATAGGTCAGCAACTCATGCAACTGAGCCGTGAGGTATTGCTCATCGGGCATGGCATTCATGTAGCCATTCAGGCTGTCGATCACGATGACGCGCGCATGGGAGTTTTCGACAGCGTCTTGAACGCGATGAGTAAACTCACCGGGCGACAATTCCGCCGGGTCGATTTGGTGGATTTGGACCTGTCCCTGTCCATCCCCTTCGTCGATGGTGATTCCCAAGCCCTGAGTTCGCGCTCGGAGGGTCGCTTTGCTCTCATCGAACGCAAAAATGACAGCGTGATCGCCCCGCTCCGCAGCGGAAACGGCATACTGTACGGCAATCGTCGATTTTCCTGAACCTGCCGGTCCCACGAGAAGTGTGCTGGTGCCTCGGTCCAAGCCGCCGCCCAACAGACGATCCAAGGCGGTCACGCCACTCTTGATGTGCTCTCGGCCAAACGCTTCCGAGTGTTCGGACGCCACCAGGCGAGGAAAGACTTCAATGCCTCCTCGCTGAATCGTAAAGTCATGATAGCCCCCGCGAAAATCGGTCCCGCGCAACTTCATGACACGCAACCTTCGCCGTTCCGCACCATATACCGGCGCCATCTGCTCCAGGCTGATCACTCCATGTGCGATACTCTGCAGATGGAGATCTGAGCCCTCCGATGTCCGATCATCCAGCAGAATGACCGTGCAATTCCGGCCAATAAAAAACTGTTTCAGCGCCAGGATTTGACGCCGATAGCGCAGGGAGCTTTGAGCCAACAAACGCATTTCCGAGAGAGAGTCGAAGACCACGCGACTGGGCTTGAGTCTCGCGACCGCATCCAGCACTTTCTTGGTCGTCTCGTTGAGTTCCACCTCGGACGGATGATACATCGTGACCTGCCCGTCCCCGTTCAGGTCATTGTCATCCGAGCTCAACTCCATAATCTCGATGCCATCCAGCGACCAGCCATGGGATTGGGCACCGGCAATGAGCTCGTCTTTCGTTTCCGACAACGTGATATAAAGGCATTTTTCCCCAGCGCGGACACCCTCGAGTAGATACTGGAGCGAGAGCGTCGTTTTGCCGGCTCCCGGGTCCCCATCGACCAGATACAAACGGTGGGAAATAAATCCGCCGTGCAAAATGTTGTCCAGCCCTGGCACGCCCGAAGCCGACCGATTTCGATGAAACTTGTCTGTAGACTCGCTGGCCATGATTTCCGTCCTTTCGCCCCGCATTCTCAGAGAGAGAATCTCATTTAACACTGTCGCTTCTGCCCGTCACAACTCATGCGTGAGATTTTGCTAAGCGTCATATTATTCATTTCCACCCACGATCAGAAATCTTGAACCACGAGAACTGCTGACCAACATCAGAACCCCTGACTTATCTGCCCAATTTGCGTTGGCAACCGCCAAGTCAGCAGGCGCTGAGATCGTGCTGCCTCCGACCTTGCGAATGACCATGCCCGGACGCAATCCCGCTTCTGCGGCGGGACTGCCAGGCTGCACAGAATCTACCAAAACGCCGTTGGTTTGCGAAAGCTTGGCCCACGCCGGAGAGGTCTCTGGCGTGAGCGGTTTTGTCGCAACCCCCAGGTCATTGAAGTTGTTGACCGGCCGACTGGCGGTCGTGTCAAGCACTCTTTGGCTGGCTGGCGGAGTCGGAGCCAGTGCCGCGGGGATCGCTGCCGGGACCACGTTGACCGTCATTTTATTTCCGTTACGAACCAGGCCCACCGGTATGCTCTGACCAATCGGTAAGCTGTCGGCGATACCTTGGAGGCGATGCCCGTCGGCCACGGGGATCCCATTGACCGTTTGTACGACATCGCCCGGAAGAATGTTGGCCTGAGCCGCCGGCGAGTTTGGCAGAACCTGATTCACCAGCGCACCCGAGTTCGCCGGCAGGGCGAATTGCTTCGCCATTTGCGAATCGACGGACTGTGTCGAGACACCCAAATAAGCGCGTTGAACGGTACCGTTATCGATTAATTGGCGACTGACCGTATTGAGCAGATTGCTGGGAATGATCACGCCACCTTGAGGTGTACCGTCAGAGTTGGCTCCTAACGTTGTGTGAATGCCCACGACTTCACCGTTCAAATTGAGCAAGGGAGAACCCGCACTCACTGACCCGAACGGGATGTCGGTCTGCAGCAAGTCTTCCCGACGGGCCACACCGGGCCCAGGTCCGCGGCTGCTGATCACGCCCGCTGCGACCTGTTCGTTCATCAAGACATCCGGCGTGGCTTTGTTTCCGACCGCCAACACCCAATCTCCGATCTGCGCGGCATCGCTATTGGCGAGCGGCATGGCAGGAATGTTGAGAGCCGGCGAAAATCGCAACACTGATAGATCCGTCAGCGGATCGGTCGCCACGCTGGATGCTAAGTACGTCGTCCCATCGGACGTTCGAATTCGGACTCGATCCGCACCGGCGACCACTCGACTGCTGGTAACGATTCCCCCATCGGGGCCGATGGAAAATCCCGAGCCGCGCTGATGGATTGGTCCAGACCCGCGACACGATCCTGAGCCCCTGCCAAACGCCTCGATAGAAACAATGCTTGGAAAGGCTTGTTGAGCCACGTTTCTAAAGGCAAGGGGAGTGTTTGCAAACCCCTGATTGGGGACCAGCGGACCTCTTTGATTTTGGACGCCAATTTGATTCTGCAGCACTCGGGATTGATCTCCTGGTTGCCGCTGCGCAAATAGCGTTTCACCAATTGCCAGCGTGCCGATTGCGAGCGCTAGTACGCTCCACAGGGCCACCCATCGGATTCGATTTCGTTGAATCGTTGTCATTTTCAAAATCCCCCTCAATGGTGAGGTAAATCCGAGTCTCACTACAGATACCGTCAGCTCTAACGGATGCTGTTGTATGACATTATGTCAAAAAACTTGGCCGCGACTCGCACGAGCTGATCAAAAGATGCCTTACGCGAAATCCATGCCATCTCCCTTGGCAGCACCGTTACGCGAGGTCACCAAGAGTGGTTACGACTGAATTTCCAGGTGGGCCATCCTGGCGTCTTGCTGGGCGGCTAGCCGGTAAAACGCTGGCATTTCGAATGCTGAATTGAAGTTTGACGGGACCGAGGAATTGATTCCCCGATGCGTTTTCAAATGACATTCGGTGGGAGCGGGAAGAACCCTGAAAGTTATGGCTGAATGTATCCAAATCTCCCACAACGAGCGTTCATCGATCTGAATCGCACATAAGTTCTGCTGCGATTGCCGTAAACCTCATGCGGGGTGGACGATCACAATGCTGGCGCAACCGCCACGCCTCAGGCCCTCTATTAATTGAGCGGCCTTTGCCTGAAAGGCTTCGAAAAGCCCTAATGACTTGGAAATTACGTACTTTTAGCGAATCCGTCAGACTCGGCACGCTGCTTGCGTTACTGCGATTTAGAAATACCTCGTACTCGCTGAGGAGAACACGTGAGTCATTCACGGCTGCGAGTGCGATCAACGGTCTAGCTAAGGAGACACATGATGGCCAATCAAGCGACTTTGACTGGTAACTGGAACGAACTCAAAGGCCGCGTCCGCGCGAAGTGGGGGCAATTGACTGACGACATGCTGGAACAGTCCAAGGGCAGCATGGACATGCTGGTCGGGACGATTCAACGGACGACTGGTGAGGCCAAAGACAAGATTCAGGAATATTTGAATGCCGGTGCCGAGCAGGGTGCGAACCTCTACAACCAGGCGAGCGAGGCCGTAAGAGCTGGTACTCAGCAAGTCGTCGAAGGGGCGAAG
>JAQGHS010000260.1 GCA_028291605.1 Planctomycetaceae bacterium
GAACAGCATGCCGCCGTGCAGGTAGAGCTTCATCGCTTCCTTGAGTTGCGAGAGGCCCCGTTGCATCGAATCGCCGACGAAGGGGATCTGGCGTAGCACCTTGGACAGATCGCGTTTGAAGTTCGAATAGCTGGGGGTCAACCGGGCCTGGTCCAGATACTTGGCCACTCCCCCGACGCGTGGGCAGATTCCCATCTTGTTGTCGTTGAGAATGACGAGCAAATCTTTGTTGAGACCGGCGGCATTATTGAAGGCTTCAAACACAATGCCTGACGGCAGAGCACCATCGCCGATGACGGCCACCGAGCGGCGTTTCTGCGGCGAAATCAAATCGTCGGCCGCTTTCAGTCCCAGGACAGTCGACACACTGCTGCCGGCATGACCGGTCATGAACAGATCGTAGGGACTCTCGGACGGGTTGGGGTAACCCATCAGGCCACCCTTCTGTCGCATCGTCGCGAACTCGTGATAACGCCCGGTGACCAGCTTGTGCGGGTAGATCTGATGGCCGGTATCCCAGATCAACCGATCATTCGAAAAATCGAAGACCAGATGCAGGGCAATGCAGAGCTCCACCACACCCAGATTGCTGGCGAAGTGGGCAGATCGCACGCTGACCAGATCGCAGAGCGTCTCACGGATCTCACCGGAGAGTTGCTGCAATTCCGCTTCGCTGAGCGTTCGAAGATCGAACGGTGAGGCAATGCGCGGAAGGATCTGAGGTTCTCGGATACTGGCCATGATGTCATGAATCCTATTCTCTGCTGCGTGGGTTTCTTCGTCCTCGTCAGCGGTCGTTCTGTCCAAGTGGGCTAGTGGTCTCGATGCAGAATGAATTGAGCCAGATCGCGTAATGATTGGGCACGTGATCCCAGCGGTTCCAGCATCCGGCACGCATTTTCTATCAATTCTTCTGCCAGTCGCTCGCTGGCCTCAATACCCAATAATGAAGGGTAGGTCAGCTTCCCCAGGGCGGCATCTTTGTTGACGCCTTTGCCGATTTTTTCGGCGTTGCCGCGGACATCGAGCAAATCGTCGGTGATCTGAAATACCAGCCCGATATGTGAACCGTACTCCCGCAGGAGACTTAACGTGTCGTGGTCCGCCTGAGCAATTCGGGCCCCCATGGTGAGTGCCGAACATAACAGCCGGCCCGTCTTGCGGCGATGAATGCCTTCCAGCAGTTCGAGCGAGGTCTCTTGTGCAGTTTCCGCTTCGAGATCGGCAACCTGGCCCGCGACCATCCCCACGGCCCCCGCGGCGTTGGCCAGATCGGCACAACACGCAGCGGCAATGTGTGGTGGCTGAACGTCGCGAGCCACGAGTTCGAAAGCGAGCGTCAACAGAGCATCTCCAGCCAGGATTGCCAGAGCCTCGCCATAAACCTTGTGATTCGTCGGACGTCCGCGCCGCAGATCGTCATCATCCATGGCGGGCAGGTCGTCATGAATCAACGAATACGTGTGGACCATTTCGAGCGCACAGGCCGCTGGCAGGGCCGCCTCGGGACTTCCGCCGCACGCTTCGCAAGCCAACATAACCAACACCGGCCGCAGACGCTTACCACCTGCAAGGAGGCTGTACGACATGGCGGCTTGCAATTGTGATGGGCAGTCCGTTCCCTGAAGTACGTACTTTTCGAGCGCCGTGTTGACTCGGCTCCGAAATGCTTCCCAGGTTGTGTCGAGTCCCCCCACCGCATCCTCCGTGATGTCGGGTCGCATCGCATCGGTTTTGAGTGCGATCGAGACCTCCATAGAGACCTCAACCATCAAATGGCCAGTCCGCGTCAAGCGTTCCTGCTATGCGACGCCAATTGGGGCACGCTGTGCCATTGGGAAGATTTTAAGCCAGATTCTCGCCGGAGAGAAGATTGAACCTCATTTTCCCCAACCTTTTGCGGGGAAAATGAGGTTCGATAGGGTCGAGCACGGCGTTTTAAGAGAGAATTTCAGGAGGGCGGTCGGGCAGGGCTTGGAGCGGACCGGCAGGCGGACTAGTTAGCGGTGGGCGATTTCAGCAGTGACTGCACGGTTTGACTCGTGCTGGAATTGAACCCGGCCATTCCAATCTCCGCTCAGCAGCGTTTTGCCGTCGGCACTGCAGGCCAGGGACCGTATGATGGACGAGCGGGAGAGGGGAGCCGCAATGCGATTTCCCGTGGCGACATCCCAAATCACGATTTGGCCTTGTTCGCTTCCCGCGGTAAACGTGCTCCCGTCATGGGACAGGAGTCCTGATCGCAGGCCGAGAACATTGCCCGTGAATCGCAGGACGCAGGCCCCCGTCTTGATGTTCCAGATCGCTACGCCGTCGTTTCGGGTGGCACTGACAAAGTTCGTGCCATCGCCTACAAAGGCCACGGTTTCCACGGCAGCTTCAGGTCGTCGGGATTGGATCGCAACGCGGTGGGTGCGGAGCAGCTTGCGTTGTTCCAGATCCCAAATCTGGACGAGACCCGAATGGGTTCCACCGATCACCAAATTGCCATCAGCGGATATATTCAGGCTGCGGATCGATTCCGGAGCATCTGGCGACACCAGGGCATCCAGCCGCTCCAAAGTCCGAGGATTCCAGAGGACGAGCTTTCCATCTTCACCGGAGGTCAAGAGAACCTTGCCATCGGGAGTAAACAGGCAGTCTGCTACCTCCTGTAACGTTGGGTCATCAGACAGCACAGGCATCTCGGGATGTTCAAGGTCCCAGATCTCCAGCTTGCCCATGGCCGAACCCACAGCCAGAAGTCGCTGTTCTGGAGAATAGTCGGCACAACGGACTTCACTGAGATGGCTTTGCATCTCGCCCAGCATGACCGATTTCTTGAGGTCCCAGATTCGCAGTTGCCCCTGGCCCTGCACGGTCAGAACGGTGTCGTTCTCCATGTTGACGGCATCGTAGACGGGGTTCACCGACAGCAGGTTGTCCTTGTTCGGTCCCGCCAGGAGGCTTTTCTTAAGTTCGGAATCACACAGCGCCCAAATCATTAGTGAGAAGCAGGGGACGAGAACGATCAGCAGCACTTCGGTGAAAGCGCGACCTGATCGAGATTTTGCGCCGCAGTTGTCGGCCAGGCGGAAGGATTTCAACGCAGAGCGTGATGGTTCGGGGCGGGACGTTTGGCGGGGTAGTCTACTTAGTCGAAACATGATACCTCATACTCCACGACTGGAATGTGGTCTTACTCAATCAGACTGCAATCACGTCATCTTGAATGTGGAATTCAAGAGGCAGTTGAGCACCCACTGCAGGGCCGTGGCAGACGAAAGGTTCGTCGGTCATGCCGAGATTCTGGTGAACCCGCGGCGAAAATCAGGTGAATCAAAACATCAACAAACGGCTGAATCATTGATGGGTTGGAAGGTCGGGATGTACCACGAAACATTCGGTGTCCACACTTCGAGTGCGGCATCGTGATGAAATCTTGGGAAAGCGGTGAGGGCGACAGTTCACGGCCGCAAGGGATTGGAGCGCGGCCCAAGGCGGGAATCAGGCATGGTCAATTCTTCGTTAGTGCAATCCCTTGCTGGTGCTGGTTGTAACGTTTTGCCCGCTGTTGACAGGCCGAGTTGTCTTCCAACTCATTGGCTTCACAACCAGTCTTCGATCATGATTGTTTGATAAAGCAGTTCACGTGCCACCGGATATGAAACGCGTCTTAATGTGGCTCGGAATTCAGATCGTAAGTAATTATACTGCATGTGATTAAGGAAAATAAAACGGCTTGCGGCGGATCTGTTTGACGAATCGTCAAGACAAGAAATTCAGCAGAGGTGCTGATTGAATGCGCGAATTCAGTCAGATTCCGCCAAATGCAAGATGCCCAAAGTCTTACTCAGGAGAGTCAGGCTATGGCGCCTGCCAGCGCATTAAGTCGGATGGGCGAATCTGATATACGAGGATCGAGGCACCGATGCGTTTCGTAGGCTGAAACGCACGCAGGTAGCCGTACTCATCAAGTCCAACGGCTTGAGCCTGGCCTTGCTCGTCAAATACGACGTGCGGTCGGCCTTGAACATAGTTG